>JAKAAL010000406.1 GCA_021802375.1 Bacillota bacterium
CATGCGGTCATACCACATGTTTAGGGCAGCCGCGCCCCCCGTGGAAAAGCCCAATCCGACCAGAGTGTACATGGTTAAATGCCACGACGGCAAGCGACCAAGGGCGACTATCATCGCACTAAATCCAGTAAATAACAACAACGCCATAATCCGGGGTTTAGTCAGCGCTATCAAGTCAGCGACCGCTCCACCCACATTCCCGCCTACGCCTGCCCCTACCCCTTGCCTGGGTGCCGCCTGCATGTCATCACCACTTTCTCAGCTTCCACAACGTATCGAAACCGTGCTAGCTGCTTCACAGTATATCCCTGATTTAGCGTGCTATCGAGCATCTTGGCGCGAGAGGCTACGCGTCCGAGGTGGAGACCGCTTCCCCCACCGTCATCGCATGCACGGGGACCAGGGCGAAGGCCATAATGGCTAACAGAGACGCCAGAGCCACTTCACCGTACATTCCTGAAAAGCCGTGAAACGCCGTGCGGGCCATGGTTAACAAGATCGGGCCAGCGGCAATACCCACTGACCGAAATACGGCCATTAAAGACAAGGCTTCCGCTGACTGTTCCGCTCGATACAGGTCGAGGCCCATGCGGTTTAAGGGTGCGCCCATGGTAAAGGCCGTGCCGATCCCCAAAAACACCATCGCAACCAGAAAACGCGACCACACCAGCGGCGTCCACGCCAATAGCGCTCCCCCGCATGCGGCGGCAAGGAGCCCCATGATCAAGACTCGCCGGGGTCCAATGCGATCGACCAGCATCCCTCCTGCCCCCGCTAACACGGCGCCGGCTAGGGCAGCCGGCATCAGCGCAAATCCCGAGGCCAAGATGCCCAAGTGCAGCGCCTCTTGCGCATATGCGGGCACGAACACCGCCGAGGCCATATCTAATCCGACCAGACCTGCACCGATCATCACCAGCATGCCCGCCCGGTTCGCCAGGGGGCGCCCGTCGACAAAGGGAACCTGAGCGCGATGTTGGCGACGAACAAACCAAAAAACCGCCCCACCCGCCAACACCAAAAACGCTAGGCGTTGACCCAGGCCGCTGCTGGAAATAGCCAATAGGGAAAAGGCTAACATTAGGGAAAAACTGGCGCCTCCTTGCCAGTCAGGGATGCCCCGCCCGAGCGCCGCGACGGAGGCAGGCAGTCGTCGAAGGGACAGCAAGGCCACGACGGCCAGGGGCACGTTGATGAGAAAAACGGCTGGCCAACCCAGAAACTGAGTAAGCGCGCCACCCAGATTGGGTCCAATGATACTAGCAAGACCAAACACGGCGCCAAACATCCCTAAAGCCATTCCCCGCTTGTTGGCCGGGAATTGGCCTAGCCCTTCGGCTTGGGCATTAGGATATACGGCTCCAGCCCCTGCTCCTTGGAGAGAACGTGCTAAAAGAAAGACCGTCAAATTCGGGGAAAAAGCCGCGACCACCGAAGCGAGACCAAAGAGGGCTACACCCAGACCGAAAATGCGGCGATGACCGAGGCGGTCGCCGAGAGCACCGAAGAGCGCCGTGGCCGCGACATAGGCCACGGAATAGGCCGTGATCGTCCATGCGGTCACCCCCAGCGTAACGTGAAAGTTGGCCGCGATCACGCGAAACGCTGGACCCAACACATTGGTGTCTAAGGCTCCAATAAAAACTCCAAGTAAATAGATGCTCAAAACTCGGTAGTTGACACGCATCCGTTATCCTCCAATCGGCCGATCGCGACCTCGTTCCCAAGGGCTGAGACTCATCGTCTGGGGCATCGCCTGCCACGCCAGCATGCATTCGGCCGAAAACAACCACATCATCCCAGCTACGTGAATCATGAACGAGGTCGTGGACGAATGACTCAAGGCCACATATGCTCCACTCAGCGATTGTAAGACCACTAAGGCAACGATGGTGGCGCTGGTGCGATAAAGATCTGGGAACAGCCTTCGCCGTTTCCGAATTTGCAAGAAGACCGAAACCGATAGACCCGCTAGCATCAGGGCAGCCACCCGGTGGCCAAAGTCCACCATCTCCGCCCCGCCTAAAGGGATCCAGCGCGACCGGCAGAGCGGCCAGCCCCCACAGGCGAGGCCATCGCCTAAAAAGGCTACGTAGGCGGAGTAATACACCACCCCATAGGTAAAGACTAACAGCGTCCAAATCTGTCGGCGAATAGGGCGGACTTCGCGGCTTTGGAGCTCTCGGCCCCATGAATTCGGCCGCCGTCCCAAAGTCAGGGCCAACAAAAAGAATCCCGAAAGGGCCAACAACGAACAACCAAAATGAAACGCCAGGACCCAACTGGGATTGACAAAGACCACCGCCAAAGCCCCGAGCGCCGCTTGGATGGCCACGAAAGCAAGTCCCATCGCCACCCACCACCGCACCCCTGGCCGCCAGGATTGCGACCTAAGCGCCCATATCCCGGTGAAAACCGTGAGAATGACCGCCAGCATTACGATCCCGCGATGGCCAAATTCTACCGCTCGCTGAAGGTTCCACTGACTAGGCACGAGGTGTCCGCTGCAAAGCGGCCACTCGGCGCCACATCCAAGGGCCGAGCCCGTATGGGTGTCCAGAAAACCCATCAAATTCACCAAAAACACCATTCCCACCGTGCTCCAGGCCATGCGCCTGAGCCAGGGCGGCGCTGCCGAACCGTCCATGCTCTCCCTCTTTCCGTTCTGCCAAAAGCTCGTCTATATCCGAATTACTTTTTTCCAAAATTTGTTCCGGATATACCAGCAAAAGCGGAGAGTGAGATCGCGTTCTAGTGAAACAGCACCTGGATTAGACTGGTCGTGCTCGCTCCAGAGGGAAACATCACAAACAACATCAAAAAAACGGCTAAGCCGCTCGCGGCAGACAAAAACCATAAAACGGCAGTCCAGGGAGCAACCTTGCGATGTTTTCTGAATCGGCGTCGAAAGGCCCAGCGCAGAGTAATGACCCCTAAAACGGCCGCCAGAGTAGCCAAGGTAACATGCACCTGCAAGAACGTCTGGTAGCCGGCTGCATATTTGTGAGGCCCACCGTACAACATATCGCCAATCATGAAGGTGCTAAAAACGTAACTCAAGAAAAAAGCCCCACCGAATCCCGCCCCAAGCAACATCATGCGGCGATGAGCACGAATGTGGCGATGGCGAATTTGGTACCATCCGACCGCAATCGACAGTGCGCTCGCAAGCATCAAGCACTCGCTAATCAAATTCCATACGAAATGCACGCTAATCTCCTCGACACCTCCCGGTCCAATGTCCTGACCACCTGCAAGTCAGCTTAGTCTTAAGCATAGCAGAGCAGCATCTTGAAAAAAAGATGAGCCCTACGGCTCATCTGCTTGAACGTCTGTTGGCCACATCAATCCTGGCCATGGCTAAATCGAGCGACCAGGACCCTCGGTAAAGTACTTCTCGTTTATCGAAATAGCCTCTTCAAATTCTTCCGGCAGCTCTTCGACCATGAAGATTGCCTCCACTGGGCATTCAGGAACACACGCCCCACAGTCGATGCACACGTTGGGATCAATATACAGCTGGTCCGCCGCCTCGAATGCCTCGTCTCCATCGATGTCTTTCGCCGGATGAATGCAATCCACCGGGCAGACCAGGACGCAGCTTTGATCTTTGGTGTCGACACAACGATTGGTAATTACATGGGGCACAAACATCCCCGTCCTTTCATCTCATCAGCTCCACCTTAAGCGACGCTCGAGGGACGCCAGAGGCAATATCTAAATTAGTGTAGCGCCACCCGCGTCCGCTCGCAACTCTTCTGGTCAATTCACCTGCGAAATAGCTAGACGGGTGACGAATGGTCGGAAACCGTCTACAATTAGGTCAGTCCATCCATACATTACTGGCAGAGACCCGTGTTTCGCAAATGGGAGGAGTTCTATGAAAAACTGGTTGGAGGCGGCCCGCCCTTTTTCCTTAACGGCAGCCATCATTCCTGTGTTAGTGGGCCTAGCCCTGGCTTTGAGCCAGCATCACTCGTTTAATCTGCTCAATTTTGTCGTCGTATTGGCAGGAGGGGTGTTGCTACAGGTCGGCACCAACATGATAAATGACGGCTATGACTACCGCCGCGGCGTGGATACCCCGTTAACCCCGCGCGCCAGCCGCGTGGTCATTGACGGTCGCCTTCCGGCGGCCGCGGTGATCCGCGGGGGGCTTGTCGTCTTTGCCATCGCCTTGGTTTTAGGCATTATCCTCGCCGTGCGGGTTGGTTCGATCATTTTGATTCCCGTGGTCATTGGCATCCTCTTGGGATGGGGCTATACCGCCCCCCCTCTGGAATACAAATATCGAGCGCTGGGTATCCCTGTGGTGTTTCTTACCATGGGCCCTTTAATGACCTGGGCATCGTATCTAGGCAACGGAGGGCACGCGTTTTGGTTGCCCTGTTTAGTGGCTTTGCCCGTAGCCTTTTTGGTCGCCGCCATCATGCATGCCAATGACCTCCGCGATATTGACGATGATGCTAGCGCCCGGGTGCGCACGATTAGCGGAGCCGTAGGCTTCCCCGTAGCGCGCAGGCTTTATGATGCGATGCTCCTGCTTCCCTATATTGTGGTGCTGTTGGCAGTGCTCAGCGGAGTCATCAGCGCATTTTCCTTACTGGCCTTTTTGACCCTTCCCTTCGCGTGGAAGAACTTCAACCTGGCTCGCCAATCGGGGCGGGACCATTTAGCTACCTTGGATCAGGGCACGGCCAAACTTCACCTCTTATTTGGTCTCCTATTTGCCATTGGGCTCGTCGTCCTTTGATGACAACGAACACCCGCACCCTCCGTTGGCTTCTCGTGGTTCCGGTGGTCCTTTGGATTATTGTCTTTGCCTGGAAGCCACTTCCCTTCTGGGACCTCATGGTGCCCTCCATGGCCATATTGCTGATTTTGGCCGTCCTCCTTCGAGGCTCGGCGTTTAAATTGGAGCGTCCCACCGGGTTCGATGTGCTGAGCGGGATCGGGTCGGCCGCTGTCCTCTATGGCGTCTTTAAGCTGGGTAGTATCATCGCTCCGCTCATCTTGCCTGGCGCCCAGACGGATATTGGTGGCGTATACGGCATGACCTCATCGATATCCCCGGTTTTGATCTCCTGCTTTCTCTTGTTCATCATCGGCCCCGCTGAGTCCCTATTCTGGCAAGGCACGGTCCAAGCGACATGGAT
>JAKAAL010000407.1 GCA_021802375.1 Bacillota bacterium
TTATTCCCACAGAATTCTTCTTTATGGTATCAACTGCGCGGGCAATTCACAACCTGACCCTATGGAATGTAAAGGGATTTTTGTCGAGAGTCGCGAATAAGAGCGGCCAGGGGCTTTGGAAACCCCGATCCGTTGAACGGCGCTCGCGGTTTCCTATCTGAGCGCCATCCGGGAGGGACCATTCAATGCCAAGCTACGTATTTATCGTCATCGCTATCGTGATTGTCATGGCCTTTCGGGTTCGCCGCACCATGACCGAGCAGCCCTATCGGCCTGCTACACTATGGCCGCGGGTCGTCTTGTTGGGGGCGCTGGGCCTATTTGTTGTCGCCGTTGAAATGCGCTCGGTGGTCGATTTGGCTGGTGTGGCCGGAGGGTTGCTGGTGGGGCTGGGCGTTGGGGGCTACAGCCTAACGCATACCAAGTTTAGTCGCGATAGCGATCCCCCGCGCTACAAGACAAACCCGTATATTGGGGCACTGGTGGTGACCTTGTTCGCCGTCCGCCTCATTTATGACGCGTCGTTGGCCCACGCCCAATTCGGGCATGCTGGCGCCGTTAACCCGATTGGCGCGAGTTGGATTTCTGCCTTCCTCTATTTCCTCTTTGTAGCCTATTGGGAAGTCTACTACATTGGTGTCATCCGGGCTCTCGGCGGGCGACCCACGGGTCGTCCGCAGAAGAGCTAAAGCTCCTGCAGCGTCTCTGTCAGGTCGCTCTCGGCCGCGTGGCGGACGGTCGCCTTGTCGGAGGATAGTTGGACCATATCGACGGCCAGTCCAATAATCCGAAAGGTTTGTAGAAAGTCGGCATCCTGGGGGCGATCGGCTTCATAACCTGCCAAGAGCGCCTCGCGTTCCCGCGGCGTCCACCGGCGCAAGTCCCAAGCAGGGTGGGTGATGAAGGCATCACCGAAGTCGATTAGCCCTTGATAGGCGCCGGTTACGGGATCAACAAAGGCGTGCGTCGGGCCAGGATTGGAGTGCACGGCTACTTTCAGGTGAGTGACGGGAAGGGCATCAAGAGCCCGCTGGGTTAGCTGTTCCGGAGTCATGCCAACGACCGGCCAGCGGACACCCGATTCATAAATTAGGCGGGCCCCCTCCATGAGCACTTCGGCGACGCGCTCCCGCAAGGCTTCAGGGCGCTCTTCTAACGGGAAAAGCCCAGAGTCTCTCAAGGGTTCTTGAGGAACCGTATGAATGCGGGCTAATGTTTCGCCGAGCTTTAAGAGCATTTGCTGACGCGATTGCGGTGTAATACTAGCATGGATTACTGCCACACCGGGAATACGGGTCATCACCAAGTACTCCACGGAACCCTCACGCCCGTATCCAAGGACGGTGGGAACGGGTAAATCATAATGTCGGAGGTGGTCCAAGAATACCCGTTCCTTGGCTAAACTGGTGCGTGGCCGTAAGCGGTGTGGGCGTTGTGTTTTGACAATAATGGAGTCGTCCACCACATAAACTCGCGCTTCGCCGCCCGATTCGTCTACGGCGGTGACGCTTCCGAGGCCGGGGACATGGCGACCCGCTAGATGAAGCACCAATTCCGGTTCCAGCACGGGGTCTGGCGCGTCGGGTTGCAAATAGATATCTTTCGGCATGGTGGTCTCCTTCAATAATAAACTCGAAACACAGGGTATCACCCGCGGGCCACTTGTGCCAGAGTTAATACCAGGAAATCGAGTTTCCAAAGGATTCGGAAAGTCGGCCGGATTCATGGGGGCCGAGACCGCTGTCGTTGCTCCCCAATTCTTTCGATCAAGTATAATGGTCGGTGCACCTTTTGGACAGATTCGAACAGCATCGCCAGAGCGTCATTCAATACGGAGGCAGACGTGCGCGTATTTGTAGAATTGATGTGGTTTTTTCGCGAGCATCGGCGTCAGTATGCCATGGGGATATTTTACCTCATTGTGGTCACCTTACTGTCCTTGGTGCCCCCGGCCTTGGTCGGGATTACCGTTAATCGTCTCTTGAAGCATGACATGACCCCGACGGCCCTTTGGGAAATGCTGGCGCTCATTTTAGGGATTGCCTTGGTTTCTTATGGGCTCCGGTATTTATGGCGCGTACGTCTATTTGGGGGCTCGCTGCTGTTGGCGACGGAACTTCGCAACCGTCTGTATACGCATTTCAGCCGTCTGGCTCCGGAATTTTATCATCACCACCGCATCGGGGATTTAATGGCCCACGCTACCAACGACGTTCAAGCCATTCATGAAACAGCCGGCGACGGCGTGTTCATGATGGTGGATTCGGTGGTCAGTGGACTCGCGGTGGTGCTCACCATGGCCATTGGGATCAACTGGAAACTGACCATCATTTGCTTGTTGCCGTTGCCTTTGATGGCTTACGTAATTTCACGTTATGGCCGCCTGTTACATGAACGGTTCATGTTGGCGCAGGAGGCATTTTCGGATATCAATGACCGGGTGCAAGAGTACATCTCAGGCATTCGCGTGGTGCGGGCTTTCGGTCAGGAAGCCTGGGAGCGGAAAACATTCGTGGATCTCTCCCGCGATGTGGTGGAAAAGAACGTGGCGGTGTCCAAAATTGACGCCCTATTCGACCCCACAATTTCCGTCATCGTGGGCGTGTCCTATTTTCTCGCCGTCGCCGTGGGAGCTCTGTTTGTGGTTCATCACACCATGAATATGGGAAGTCTCACCGCGTTTACCCTCTATCTCGGTCAACTCATTTGGCCGATGATGGCGTTTGGGTTTCTTTTTAACACCGTGGAGCGCGGGAGTGCCTCGTACGATCGCGTCCAAACGTTGCTCCGTGTAGAGCCTACGGTGACGGATCGCCCGGGTGCCCTATCGGTGGTCCCAGCCGGCGATATTCGAATAGAAATTCCGGCGTTTTGCTATCCGGGAAGTCCCATTCCGGCCTTAAGCCAAATTTCCCTTACCATCCCCCGCGGAACGACGCTGGGCATCGTGGGCCGTACCGGTTCGGGCAAGACCACCTTAATGCGCCTCATGCTGAGGGAATTCGACTTGTCGGAGGGGGACATCTTGATCGGGGCGAATTCCATCTATCGCTACACCTTGCACGCCCTTCGCCGGGCCATTGCCTACGCGCCTCAAGACGACTTTCTGTTTTCAATGTCTATTCGGGACAACATAGCTTTTCAAGAGCCCGACAGCGACTTTGAACGGGTGGTGACAATGGCCCGGATTGCCAACATTCACGACGATATCCTGCGGTTTCCGGAAGGCTACGACACCATCGTGGGCGAGCGAGGGGTCATGCTTTCGGGCGGGCAAAAGCAGCGGGTGTCCATTGCGCGGGCCTTGATGGCGGACGCGGAAATTTTACTATTGGATGACACGCTATCGGCCGTGGATGCCCGCACCGAAGCGGCGATCTTGGAGGCATTAAAGGACCATCGGAGGGGGCGGACAACGCTTATTGCCACCCATCGCTTAAGTACGGTGGAACACGCCGATCAGATAATCGTCCTGGAGCGGGGACGGATTGTAGAAGAGGGCACCCACGAAGAGCTCCTCTTTTTGAACGGCCGCTACTTTGACATGTACCAGCGTCAGCAGTTGGAAGATTTCGTTGAGCATGGGGGGCACCTGGGGTGAGTGTGGAAGCGTTAGAACCGCAAAATCAGGTGGTGGCGCCGGGGACCTTTTGGCGCCTCATGGGGTACATGCGACCGCACATGGCGCGGTTAATCGTGGCTTTTGCGTTGCTCGGGGCGGCCACTGCGACCGACGTGCTACAGCCGATCTTGGTGAAGATTTTCATCGATCAAAACCTGATCCCCCGCCATTTCCCTCAGACGCGCCTGGTGGAGCTTGGGGCCGGATATCTCTTATTGGTGATATTGACCGCCTTTTTCAATGTGCTTCAGCTCTATCTATTCCAAATTTTGGCACTGGATATCATCCAACGGCTTCGTGTGGATTTATTTGACCGCGTGCAAACGCTAGCCCTGTCATTTTTTGATCAAACCCCGGTGGGGGTGCTGGTGTCCCGCATTACCAACGACACCCAGGCGATTTTGGACATGTTCATGACGGTTTTATCCAGCTTTGTGCAAAATATCGCGGTTTTGATTGGCGTCATGGTTGCCATGTTCTCCTTGGATGCCCGACTAGCCGTCTATTGTTTGCTGTTCTTTCCTGTGATTGCGCTGGTGATGTGGCTCTACCAGAAGATTTCTAGCCCCGTTTTTTGGGCTGGTCGACAGCGATTAGCGATCTTGAACGCGAAGCTTAACGAATCCCTGCAGGGTATGGGCATTATTCAGGCGATGCGGCAGGAGCCGCGGCTTCGCCGGGAATTTGGCGACATTAATGAGTCCTATCGTCAGGTGCGCTACAAGAATACCCAGTTGAACGGTCTTCTGCTCCGGCCCTTGGTGGAGGTGATTTATCTCCTCGCCTTGATGGTGGTATTAGGGTTCTTTGGCCTGAGATCCTATTCACACGTAGCCAACATCGGTATCCACACTGGCCGTGGCCTCGTCCAACACCAAAATCGTCGGACGGTAGGCCATCGTGCGGGCAAACGACACCAGCTGGCGTTGACCGGTGGAAAGGGTTGCCCCCCGCTCCCCAATCGGAGCGTGGTATCCGCCGGGAAGCTCTTCAATGAAGCCATCGGCTTGCACAAATTGGGCCGCTTGCTTCACTTCCGCGTCGGAAATGTCCTGATCTCCGAGCCGGATGTTAGAGGCGATGTCCCCCACAAACAGAAACGGGTCTTGAAGAACGAGCCCCATCTTCCGTCTAAGTTCCTCCTCCGAGAACTCGCGCAAATCGTAACCATCGATGGTGATGCGACCCCGTTCCACCGGATAAAATCGCATTAAGAGATTGATGGTGGAGCTCTTTCCACTTCCGGTATGGCCCACCAACGCCACCGTTTGCCCGGGCTTGACGGAAAAGCTAATGTGCTCTAAAACGTCATGCTCCCCGTCATAAGAAAAAGACACATTTTCAAAGGTCACCTCGCCCCGCGTGATGACAGGCGATCCGTCTCCCTCGGTCATCGGCCGTCGAGAAGGATTATCGAGAATCTGGAACACCCGATTGGCCGATACCATAGCCTGCTGAAAAAAGTTAAGCCGCTGCATCATATTGTTGATGGGTTCAAAAAACCGGCTCAGATAGCTCACAAAGGCGTAT
>JAKAAL010000408.1 GCA_021802375.1 Bacillota bacterium
TCGGCCATCTCCAACGCAGTCGCAAACTGTGGTCTGTTGAGGTCACAACACTGGTCAATCGCCTTAGAATTTGTGCCGCACTTCGTCGATTCTTTCCTTACTCCTTAGAATATGATCTAAACTGGTGCCGATACTCATAGGGTGATACTCCTCTATGCCGAGTAAACACTCGTGATAAATATGCGTTATTGGTTAAGCCGACCCTCTCGGCGATTTGACTTAATGGGTGGTCTGTCTGCTCTAGTAATTTGGCGGCTTCCTCTACTCTGAGCAAGTTAAGATATTCCACAAAAGTCCTTCCGGTGATTTCTTTAAATTTCTTGCAGAATTGGCTTGAACTAAGATTGACCCGTTCTGCAGCCTGCAACAGTGTCATTTTCGCATAGTAGTGTTCCCGAAGAAATTGGAATAGGTCACCAAATCTATTTTGGGTCTCGCGCAGGCTGAGCTGGTCCTTACACCCGAAATGGCGAATCGCTAAAGCAAAAACCCGGAATAGATTAGCCTTGATCAGCAACTCGAAAGCAGGCAATTGCTCACGAAATTCGCTCTCTATGGCTAACAGTGGGTTAGCCAATTCTTCTGTAATACCCTCTCCTCTTCGGAAAACGGTCGGGATATTCATACGCCGGTCGATAATCGGGCGGAAATATTGTGGATCAGTACTATCGAGCCCAGCGTTAAGGAGAACCGCTTGGTTCAGCACAATGGCGAATAGTTGTGCCCCGGGCGACAAAGAGATAGCTCCGTGAATTTGGTGAGAATTTATGAAAATGACATCGCCGGGCTCTGCGACGATAAAAAGGTCGTCGATTTGAATACGGGACATTCCTGCATGGACGTAGATCCACTCAAGATGATCATGCCAATGGACGGCAATCAGCCTCTCTTGGTGCGCGAGATGAAATACGTTAATGGGAAACGTCGAATCCGGAATCGGAGTTGCTTCCTGCAAATCGGTGGTCGATGCCATGGTTTCCTCCTACCTCGACGTTTTGTCTTGATTTCTTACCCTTTTGCAGTCTTTCAAGGTCTTTCACTTCGGTTCCCTCTCGAACGGTCGTCCTTTCCCGTCATCACGTTAGCGAACCCTACCATGTCTCGCGGGGTCGATGCCTGATCAATCCTTCGTTCAGCTTGACATGCGGTATGGAAGACGTGGGAGCCGGACTCGTTTGCGGGGTCATTTCACGACGTGAAAGCCCAATAGGAGGAACGCGACTTCCCCCGCGCCCGAGACAGAACCGAAGTGGGCGGTGGATTTAGGCGGCGGCGATCACCTCCGCCGTGGGAAAGAGTCGGTGGGCGTCGTGGGGATTCCCATGCTTCGCACACGCCCAGGCGACACATAGCAGCTTCGTGGCCACCGCCACGCATGCCGCCTGATACAACACGGCGTGCCCCGCGGGCCCGCTTGGCGCCCACCCGATTTTTGGTCGACGCCTTAAACTGGTCCGTTACCGTGTCCGCGGATTACGCTAACACCAAGTCAGGCGTGAGCGGGGTATTCAACACGTGAACTCCGCCTTCCCATCCCACGTCTTAAACACGGCGCGGAATTCCGGAAAGTACTAATGGAGCTAGCCCCCCATCCGCGATCGCCATCGCATGACGTCCTGGTGGTGCTGCCGGCGCGTCACCGCCAACGTAGTCAGCCGGGCCATGGTGCCCGCTCGAGGCTCCCACCGAAACCACCGGTCATCATAGACCATGCTGTCACTCTGCAACGCTGCCATCGTATGCTACTAATACCACCTTTCCGTCCTTTTGGGCCCTTGGCGGTCAAAGCCTGGTAATCAGGTTCATCCTCAGGATAGCCAAATTGTCAGTATGAAGTAAATATTATCAAAAAATCCAAGTATGAATGGCCCCACATCGGAGCACTGCGGTGCTTCGCCGCCACAAAGAACCAAAAACACCGAGGTCTTCTTCGCGAACTCCCCACATCTCCCCAAAGGCCCTAGAGCTATCCGCTCGCAATCCGCGACAGTCCTAGCCATCGTCGAACCGGCCACCCACTCAACAATCCGCGAAGATCCGCACCATGAAAAATCTTCACAACTTTCTCTGCTGCCCTCCCCTAGCCTCTTGACATCGCCGGAGTCCTTCGGATTGCGTTTCTTGCGATTAACCACAAAACGTCACAGCGACTATCCACCAAAGACAATATTCAACCGATACAGCCTGATGTAAAATACAGTGAATTATTTGTCGCGGTTTTTTAAAGCGTCATCACTAGGCTCAGCAGTTCAAGCTTAAACAAGGAGGCACCAAAATGCGAAGCGCCATGTATCGTTTGAGCACTCGAGTTCTGACCCTGATCGGCCAATTAACCATCTTCTTAGGCGCGAGCTATCTTCTACTGTACAAAAATCCCGACGCTTTCCGCCTTACCGCGTGGCCCCCGTTGAGTCCTTTGGAGGTTTTGCCGTCTCCCCGAATCCTAGCTCGGGCCCTACGCCAATTAGTCTGGCGATATGGCGCACACCCCCTTTGGAGAGAAACCGTGGGCTACATCTGGCATACCCTCACGTTCCAATTTGGCACTTCACTGACCTACCCGGCGGTGCCTCTTTGGCATAAAGTCCTTTCTGCCATGCCGATTACCCTGGAGCTGGTCTTGACCTCCGCCATCCTAGGTTTGGTGCTGGGAGTGCTCCTCGGTCTCGTTGCTGCCTTGCGGGCACACACCTGGATCGATCGCCTGCTCGGCGGGCTGGCCCATGTCGGACGCGGCGTCCCCTCGTTTGTTATCGCGGCAGGGGCAATCTGGTTTTTTGGTGCCTTGCTTCCCGGCCTGCTTCCCGTCCATGGATGGGAGCCCCCGTCCACAGCCATCTTACCCATCGGAATCCTCTTCCTCGCCAATTTCGCGGCCGTCTTCCACCGATTTCGCGGGGGATTTCAAGAAGCGATGCGCCAGGACTACATGATGACCGCGAGGGCCAAGGGCCTCCGACAGGGTGCACAGGTCCTCCGTCACGGCTTGGTCAATGCCGGCATGGATCTGCTGCGCGTCGCCGGACCCATGCTCGCCCTTACCGTGGTCAACGCCGTCTGGGTGGAAAACCTTTTCGTCGTTCCCGGCATGGGCATCCTAACCGCAACCGGCGTGGCCAACGTGGATGGGCCCCTGATGATGACCTCCCTTTTTCTGCTCGTGCTGTTGGCCATGGCCCTCAAAACGGCTGTCGATCTGACCTATTGGCTCGTGGACCCACGCAGGCGTCGGGAGCGTGTGCCGTTATTGGGCAGAAGCAACCAAGCGTAACCCTCTTCGCAAACCAGCAAATGGCAAGAGGATGCGCATTCCTCTCCCTCGGATAGGTAATGGGGTGAACCAGATCAGCGCAAAAGTCGGCTCACCGCATAAAAGGCGATCAAGAGGCCCAAGAGACCGAGCACCCCTCCCCCTAGCTTTTCGGCCCACTCCCCCACATGGCCTTGGATTTGGGAACCTATCGTCATTCCCAAGATGGTAAAGATGAAGGCCTGCACGGCAATCAGACCCACCGTCAGGGTCACTGGAACCCCTACGAGGCCAATGGAAAATCCCACGGCTAACTCATCCACACTCACGCTGAAGGCCGCCATTAGCAGCGCCAGGCCGTGAAGATTGCGGGCGTTATCCGCCTCGCGTTGGTCGCGATCGAACCAAAGCAGCCATATGGCTAGGGTCAAGAGAGCCAGGGCGCCACCCAAAGGTGCCCATGGGCCAACCAGCTGGCTGGCTTCCTTTCCGATGAGTAGGCCCGCCAGTGGCATCAACGCCTCGGCACTGACAAAGGCGAGAGCGATTTTTAGGGTACCCCTGGTGCGAGCCATGCCCAAGGACAGCGATACGAGGAGATTATCCATGCCTAGCGACAGCACGAGGGCGATCATTTTTACGACGACCACCGAACTCTCCTGTCTTTTCCTCTAATCGCCAACCGTTTTAGATGGATCAACGTGGTTCGCTCGGCTCAACAATGCGTTGAACGCGTCCCACTTGTCCATCGGACAAGCGCACCTTAATCCCATGTGGGTGCGTCGACGAATGGGTCAAAATATCTTTGACCACGCCTCGAGTCAGCCATCCCGTAGGTTGGTCCGCTTTAAGCACAATATCGACCGTACTACCCGGGCGAATGTCCGCTCTGCGCTTGCCATCACCTATCGACATCGTCTCATTCCTTCCGTGGTCTTCTGCCCGCTGCCTTTCGTCTGCTTTCATATGTCCTCCCGGACCTAATCTTTTTGGTGGCTATCCTGTGCTGCCGCGAACGTTGGGGGCAACTACGGCGTACCCATGGGCGAGTAAATTCTGATACCATAGGCTAACATCGGGCCGTTCTTATGCCTCGAAACCCCCATGCACCGACGCCACGACGCGCGGGTCCCCCACTCTGGGCGGACGCGATATGCACGGGGTGGGATCGTATTGGTTATACGCGTACCAAAAACCGTATCACGAGTCGAGCTGACCTCGACGTGAGGTCTTACCCCACCGGCAAAAATCGAAGGTGGAATCGCTCCAGAACCTTCAGATGGAGCGTCCCGACGGTCAGCACGTGCAGTAGAATTATACGATGAAACCGCACAGCAAGCCTTCAGACGAGGAACCGAGAGCCTTTACCGTCTAATCCGCGCTTTGGTAACAGCATTCTCCCACCCAGACCGATTCAAAGGTCAAGCTCCTAGCAGGCATGGAACAGACCTGGCAAGGAAAAGGATCCAGCGTTCGCGTGAGTAGGTTGATCAGTACAGGCACCGAAAGGTGCTCGGCTTTTTGTTGTAGCCCTAGCCACACCATCATGCGGGGCACGCCATACATCAGAACATGGTCCAGTACGATCTGGTAATCCACCGTGTAGGCGCCTCGCAGGTCAGCCAAGCGCCGGTCACGATCGGCCTCCGCCGCCCGATAGCGTTCTTGAAACACCTGGGAGCGACGATCGTTCGAGCTCGTTGCCATTTTGCTCTTCAACTCTTGCAAAGTACTTTGGTAATAGGTCTGCATCCGCTGATACTCACGGTCATATTGGCTCCGATCAGATTCCGCAAGCTTTTTGGATCGAGCCTTGGCTTCGGCTTCCGTGGCCTGCCGAACCTTTTGATATAAGTGCGCAAACGGCCGAGGGGGCATGGTTGGCAAATCCCT
>JAKAAL010000409.1 GCA_021802375.1 Bacillota bacterium
ACTCGTAGGCATGACCGGGCCGAACGCGATGAGGTCCCGTTTTTGAGTACAGCCGCCAAAGTCCCGCACGATGGCCGTCTCCGGCGGAGGCCTGGTTATCTAGAGTTTACCCCGCGAAGGGTGGCAGCGCATCATGCACGGGCGAGCCCGGTCCCGATGCACATTCTATTGAGCTGATCCCTCTGACCACCGTTCTGGCCGACAGGGCACGGTCACCGTCGTCATCTGAGTATAATTGGTAGCGGGGACCATCACGATTCGGCCAGAATCGCAATCGCAAGTCTCCACCCGCACCGCCCCGGCTCGAACAGTCCGCCCCGACCAGCCGCAGGTTCGGAAATGTGCCTTGGTGATAAAGGAACCCAAATCTGGTCGGCCGCCGCGTTCTCCTGCGGGCCTTACCGTCTGTGTAAAGAATGGCTGACTGCGATCGCCTACCTCGAAAGCGAGCGGCTCTTGGCAAGATCGATCGTCCATAGAAGATGGCCGGCAAAGCTCCTACGCTTCGAAGCGGGGAGGGCAGGTCTGCTCATGTGGTAAGGTTGGTAACGCTGCATTATCGTTCAGGTATCCAGATCCTGCAAGGACACCGCTTTGGCGGTTTTTTACGTTCCACCGAGTTCCGATAACCCCCTCTTGGTTAAGTTGGAAAACTAAAAATCTAAGGTAAGGCATTGCAAATAGCGATATGCCTCTTGCCTCGCGTCGTGGCTAGCTTGGCGATCGGCATGACGGGCGGATGTTCGTGTCGCACCACCGAGAGGGTTCCCGAGAAATTTGGAGATACGGGAGGGATTCTGGTCGAAATGCACGGATGGGGGAGGATAAACGCTTAGAGTCCGCACTAGCGTGGATGTTGGACTGCTAAGCGTTTGGTACACTACCGTGGGCAGACAACTCAACGCTGAAGGAGAACAGGAGGCGGGGATGCGAACCACGGAGCAGCGAGCGTTGGCGATGGTCGGGGCGGTGGCGATCGTGTTTTCCATGGTGGGAACCCGGCTGTATTACTTGCAGGTCGTGCATGGGAACTATTACCAGGGGTTGCAGCGAGCCGATTACCAACGGGCAGTGCCCGTGCAGGCTCCGCGCGGCAAAATTGTTTCTGCGGGCGGTGTCACGCTGGCCACTTCGAAACCTTCGTGGACCCTTTACGACACCGATCCGGAGAGGGCCTGGTCGCGCGAAGAGTTCGATCGGCTGGGTCAACTGCTCCGGGTAGCCCCCGCCCAGCTAAAACAACAACTGCACGCTGAGCATCGGGTGCTCATGCCGTATGATCCGGTCCCTTTGGCGGTGAATTTAACGGCGAAGCAAGCCACTCGGATCACCGTGTACCGCAGTGCCTTGCCCCACATCGCCCTGGAGCCCGTGCCGGAACGGGATTATCCCTACGGTGCGACCATGGGCAATATCTTAGGCTATATTAGCCAGCCGACGCCGACGACCACCGTCGGCAGTGCGGGCCTGGAAGCCGCCTACCAGCCGTACCTCGCAGGCAGGTCGGGCGATGACCTGGCCATGGTGACCAGTGCAGGCCAGTTGGTTAAAATCACCGGGGGCGCGGCCGCCCGGCCGGGCGACACCGTGCATCTGACCATCGACTGGCGGTTAGAGCAAACCGCTCAAAAGGCTTTAGCCTTTAACATTCGCGCGTTCGATGACACCAAGGGATCGATCGGATACGCGCCGCGCGCCAATGCGGGGGGCGTGATCGCGATCGACCCCCAAAACGGCCACATCCTGGCGATGGCGAGCTACCCCAGTTACAATCCGCAGAAATTAGTGCCCGACAATCCGACCGAACGCGATCACTATTGGCAGCAACTCGCGGCCAATCCAGCGAACCCCTTTGAGATTCGCCCGATCGCTGGCCTGTATGCCCCGGGATCGGTCTTCAAACCGATCATGGCCGTGGCGGCCTTGGCGTCGAAGACGGTCACCCCGGTCAGCAAGATCTTTGATCCCGGGTATTTCCCGCCCATTCCCACCTTCCATAACTGGTATCCCCCGGGCTTCGGGTGGCTGAACATCAAACAGGCCCTAGGTTTGTCCGATGACGTGTTCTTCTACACCTTAGGCTATCGTATGGGGATTCACACCATGGACCAGTGGATGGAGCGCTTTCAGTTGAATCGCCGGACGGGGATCGATCTTCCGGGTGAAGTCCGATCGCGGATTCCCACGCCGACGCGTCTCTACCGGGAAACCGGATTGACCTGGACGCCGGGATGGAATTTGAACACCGTGATTGGCCAAGGGATCTCCCAATACACCCTCATTGCCCTAGCGCGGGCCGATTCCGCCATCGCCAATGGAGGAACGCTCTATCAGCCGGAACTCGTTTCCTCTATTACCACCCCCTCGGGGCGAATGGTGAAACAATTTCATCCGGTTGTGCAAGGAAAAATTCGCCTGCCCGCAAAGATCTGGCACACGGTTCATCGGGGCATGGAATTGTCTGCGCAAGATGCTGATATTGCGCACACGGGGGTGTCGGGCACGGGGTATCCCACGCTGCAAGGATTTCCCGTGTCGGTCGCCTCCAAAACCGGTACCGCCCAAAAGGGCAATGGCACCGGGTATAACAATGCCTTTTTCTTGACGTATGGCCCCATGGCGAAACACCACTCTCGACCAACCTTACTGATTATTTGCTATGTGCATGATGGCAACTGGGGCGCGAACTCCGGCTATATCGCGCGGGCAATTTACGACCAGTACTTCAAAGTCAAGGACCCCGAGGCCAACGTGGCCTATCAACGCACCTTCGGCACCCGGTGGACCTGGCCGTTTGGATATCGACCGTCGCGCACTGGCGCACTGGGTATAGGGACGCGGGCTGCGCATGGGGCATACCCGACTGGAGCCTCCACCCCTTACTAAAGCGAGCGCACGAGGAGTTCGGAGATTCCGGGAGTCTAAAAGCGACGGACCTTGTGCGGGGGCTATCGCGCAGGCCCGTGAAGGAGTGAAGGACGATAGGATGCCCTGGAGATTAGGAAGAATCATAGGAATCGGCGTGGCGTTAGGGACCGTGATGGCGGTGAGCGCCACCTGGATGGGGGCGTTGCCCACGGTGGTCGATCCGGCCGCTGTCAACCCGTTTATGGTGGACGCCTCGGGCACCCAACGACCGAAAAGGCGGGTGGTGCACCACGCGTTTCCCGGGCGCCTAAGGCTTTCGCCAGGGGTGACGTATACGGCGGCCGACCGCGCTAGCCTGTCGCAGCTCGAGCGGCAGGTGCATTGGTCCATTTGGGTTCCCACGCGCAGTACCGCCCCGGTGGCGTTCGAGGAAGCCTATGATGCGTCCGGTATCGTGTGTCTATGGATCGGGCCGTATTTTCTGGAGGAGTCGCCGTATCCCATTCCGGCGAGAGAGGGGCCGACGCGGGTCGAGTCGATGGTGCTGCCAAATGGCACGACCGCCACCTGGTGGTGGGTGCCCGGCGAAGGAGGTGTCCCTTATCGACTGAACTTTCGTGCAGGCGGGCGTTATATTCGGCTTTCGGGCTCCACTCGGGTGGCGCCGTTAGCCGTCCTTGCCACGCATTTCCGCCCCGTCGCGACGCTCCCCGGTTCCGCCTAGTTGGAGACGAAAGTATGCGGCCAGGGGCGAACGGCCACGGCTGTTGCAAACCCCTGGGCCGTTCATCCGTTTTGGTCTATGCGACATTATCGAGAATGTGTCGAGGGAACATCCCGCGCCCGATCCACGAGGTTGGCCTTAAACCCGGTGCCCTGTGGAATGACTGGGGTCGGATTAGGTGGAGAATTCACGTATCCCCCTATGCGATAGACCACGTGACGGCGATCTTAGACGGCACTGGCGATTTTCTCTGCGGACTCGGTCCAAAATCGCCGGCCGATCCTACGGAAAACATGAGGATTGAGTCAGACTTGCAAACCACGACTACACCACATAGCCAAGAGTTGCCTTGGAATGGGAACGGCGTAAAGCGGAAGCCGTGCCGTTTGCAATGTTGCACCGCTTAGGGCCGAAATCTGGGCAAGCGGCTCTCCGAGGCGGGTGAAAAGATTGATGGCAAGGCGATGGCTTGACTCGTCCATAATGCGTAGTATGTCATCGCCCAGCTAGGGCCTAAGCCGCCTGGCACGGCCCTCACGATAATGCTGCTGCTCGACACAGCCAAGCCCCTAGGCGGCATAGGATCTGCCTAGTGACCGCTCGGGTGAAGTCGGGTAGGTCAGGAGCCTGGCGACCCTCCTCTTCGGGGAGAGAGCCTACTCTCTCAGCTTGCCATGGGTCACGGAGGGTTCTCGTGGGTTCTTCAGGTAGCCCCATCTCCCAAGTGGCCGTCGGCATGGTGGTCAAGCGGCCATGAACCGTGGGTCCATCTACGCGCCTTTAGGCGGAGGGATTACGCAAGCGGCCCGCGAAACTTCATCATCGCTTGCAACAGAAAGGTGCGAAATTGCTCCGGAGAATTCGCGGCCGGACCACGGTTACACTGGCACAGCGGCGTCGGCAGCATAGTTGGGGATTTCATCAATTGAGCACATTCATTGAATGCAAAGCGGCCCAGACCGGGTTCCCGGTGACGGCCATGGATCCTCGCAATACCTCGCGGATGTGTCCGCGTTGTGGATGGATCGACAAACGTAACTGCCCCAACTAATCCTCTTTTCGGTCTAACCCGTGCGGCTTGGCTGCGCCTGCCGGCAATGGGGATGCTGCTAACCAGTCACACGGGGGGTCGTTGACGCGGTTTAGGCGGGTTTTTAGTGAATGGCTACGCGCGTCTCACCTCAATAGACTTTTTAGAACGGGTGGCAACATGGTTCGGTAGGAAAAAAAGGCCTCGTCGCCAAATCCGCATCCGGCCTGGGCTCGCACTCAGCACTCAGCGTGGGTACATTCTAACTATCGGATTTCATCACTTGGTGTTCCAGGCATCGGTTGCTGGTACTTGGGGTTGCACAAATGCAACGGCATGTGCTTATTGCCCGGGTTCAGCTAGAGCCTTATACTAAGCCTATGGATGACTCCTACATTGCCTTGGCTTCTCGGATTCATGCCTGCCAGCGTTGTCCCAGGCTCCGGCAGTGGTGTGAGAGCGCCGATGGCCAGCTGGCGCGCTATCGTGGACAACCCTATTGGGGAAAGC
>JAKAAL010000410.1 GCA_021802375.1 Bacillota bacterium
AAGATGCCTATATCCGCCCGTTGGCCTTTAAAGCAGAGCCTCTGATCAAAGTGACGTTGGAGGGAATCGAGGACGCCTTTGGACTTTTTGTTATGCCGTTTGGGGAATATCTGCCACTTCAGGGAATTCGTGTGGTGACGTCCAGTTGGCGGCGCATTGACGATAACGCGATACCGGCACGGGCCAAAGTGACAGGGTCCTACGTTAATACCGCATTAGCGGTTAGCGATGCTCATGCGGCTGGCTTTGACGACTGCATCTTCTTGAATTCCGATGGACACGTTTCCGAGGGTAGTGCAGCCAATTTGTTTATGGTGCGGGATGGGCAATTGATTACCCCTCCGATTACGGACAATCTGTTAGAAGGGATCACCCGGGAAAGCTTGATGGCGCTGGCCGTAGATCATGGCCTGGCAGTTTCCGAGCGGCATATCGATCGCAGTGAACTCTATGTGGCCGACGAGGTGTTTTTGGCTGGAACCGGGGTTCAGGTGGTTCCGGTAGTCGAGATTGATAACCGTTTGGTCGCAGGTGGAAACGAAGGGCCAATCACGAAGATGTTAAAGTCGGCGTATTTACTGGCCGCCCGAGGCAATGATCCGGCCCACCGGACTTGGGTGACGCCGGTCGCGTAATGACCGCTCATCACCCCGATCGACCCGTCGGAGATAGTCTAGCAGCCTTGGGCGGAGGGGTCATTGGCTCGAGTATCAGTCATCCATATACGTCAAAGGGGAGTTGGGCAGCGGTGGGGAGTTCCTCAAGCTTCGCCTCGGCAACGAAACATCCGACGTTGATTCTTGACGATGGGCGGTCTAAGATAGGCATACACAGGTAAAGTGCGGAGGCATAGTATGTACAACACTGGAGCGGTAAGGGCTGTGGCCGAAAATGTGGGCCAAGTCCTTGAACACATGGGGTTTCCGGCACATGTGCACGCGGTCGAAGTCGAGGGACTACCCTGGAGTTGGGTGGCTCCTGATCCTTCGTGGCCGAATTATCGGCAGGCGAAGATTGGAGCAGGGGTCTTGGCCGGAGGCGAACGCCTTTGGGCCGGGATTCGATGGGACAAGGGACTGGGGCTAAGAGCGCGGGGATACATAGCAGAACGACCGATGCTGATGGCTAATGACGGCGACTGGGAGTGGACTCGGCTGATGGCCCAACTGCCCTTGTTGCAAGAAGCCATGGCTAACACTAAAGGGCCGGCGCCGCTAGTGGCCACGTTAAGTTTTGGCAATGGAGTGGAACCCGGTTTCCGGCCGTTTGGCTCCCGGTTGAAGCACGTGGTGGCATGGAATGTCCAAGCCGAAAAGTTAGTGTTGGCGGAACCGGTCTATGATATTGGGGCTGCGCAGAGTGTGAAAGACGCGCCCGACTTGGTGGAGGCAATGAGGCGATTAGAGGAAGGTACCGATTGGGATTGGACTTGGGTGACGTTTTCTCTGGGTTGGTATCAGCTAGCTCCGGATCGGCCGTCTTTGGGGGCGCGGCTTGGCCGTGAATTATTAGTGGGCTGGCTGGATCCTCTGTTGCCGTTTTACATGGAATTGAAAGAGGTGACCCCCAGTGGCTAAGGATAGTTCATTTGACATTGTGTCTGAACCCGACTGGTCGGAGGTGCTCAATGGGGTCGATCAAACGCGACGGGAGGTGGCCCAACGCTACGACTTTCGAGGACACGACATTTCTGTGACTTGGGATGCCTCCGCTAAGGTGATTCGCCTGGAGGCCCCTCAGGGCATGGTGATGGAGGCGCTTTCGACGGTTCTAGGCGAGAAAATGGCGAAACGTGGGGTAGCGTTGGGCTATTTGGACTTCAAACCCGTATCCGTTTCGGGGATGGATCGGGCGACTCGCGAGGTGGTAGTACGGCACGGGCTTGACACCAACGTGGCCAAAACCATCCAGAAGGCTATTCGCTCGCTTCCGGCGAAAGTGGATGTTCAAATTCAAGGCGATGCGCTCCGTTGCAGTGCCAAGAGCAAGGATGACTTGCAAGCGGTGATTTCTTGGTTGAAGGGACAGGATTTTGGGGTGGAGCTCTCACCGGCCAACTATCGCTGAGTAGAGCCGGGGGGTCATTCTGAGTGGGCAACGCCAGGATCCGTGTGGTCAAGTGACGCGGTATGTCAAGGTACTCACCAGCGAATCATCGGGGTTGTGCCAAAACTTGAGGTGAACAGTTGGTGAAATGGATTCTTATATTCGTCAGTATGTTTTTGGTGGAGTTGCCTGACAAAACGTCGTTGGCAACCCTTTCTCTAGTTTCTCGCTATGGCGGCCGGGTGGTCTGGTTGGGTTCGGCGGCGGCGATGATGGCTCAGACTGCGATTGCCGTGCTCGCTGGCCGCGTCTTGAGCGAAGTGCCCAAAGCTCCGTTGCGCTGGGTGGAAATTCTCTTGTTTCTGGTCTTTGCCTTCTGGCTCTGGAAAGAGTCCACGGAAAAAGAATCCAGTGAAGTCGACACCCTGCCGTCGCGCCCAGGTTTTAGAAAGGGCAGGGTCGGGCTCATTGCTCAAGCGTTTTTGTTGGTGTTTTTTGCTGAGTTCTTAGACTTGACGCAGATCGCAACGGTAGCCTACGCTTCTCGATTTCCCCACCACTTGCTGAGACTATTCGTCGTGGTGGCTGCCGCCCTAGTCGCTGCAAATTCTTTAGTGGTCCTCGGCAGCGGTAAGCTTAGCCAGATGTTGGCGCCTAAATGGATTCAAAGAACTTCGGCCGCCATCTTTTTTGGGGTGGCTCTCTTTGGCATTGGGAGTCAGATTTTTCCTGCGGTCTTCTAGCGATTTGGGGCAAAACCCATTCTCGAAGCTATACCGGTTTCACTCCTCGCGGTCCGACGGTTCGGGTGGGCGGAAGGGCCCTTATCCACCAGGTCTTTAGACTCAGCCGCCAAAGCAGCGGTAGATGAGCGGATCGCGTCCTTTCGAGGAGTCTCTTCGGTCGCTATGCTTTCCGAGGGAATTAGCATACAATTAGCCTAAGGGAGGTTAAAGTGATGCTTACCCGCCGCTGGAAGACCCTTGAACGGCAACGTCCGCAACTTCGCATGGTCAAATGGGGCGAACTCGTGGGCGCGCTCTTTATCGTGGGCAGGTTTGTCGATTTCGGCAGTATTGTATTCGGGCTTATCCTCATGGTGGGATTTGGGCTCTGGGGCTATTCGATATTGAATCGAGATGGCTAGGGGATTGGAGTCGCCGTAGCCTGGAGCGCATTTCAGCGATCCAGGCCGGTGGCTACCGCGATCCCAAATCCACTGCCAAATGCGGACACAATGCCAATCATGATGGCGTCGTTAAAGCCCGAGAGGACTAAATTGAACAAGAGCAGAGTCAGTGCCCAGCGCGCGGCCCCGCCAATGCCACGGGTCATCATGACCCGCACATAGGCTCCTGCGAGTCCATAGGCGGCTAGCGACGAAGAGATAGCATAGGCCCCGGTGGTGCGGTCCAAAATGACTGCGGCAATCAGCGCAGAACCCACAAACACGAGTAAATACTGCCACGATTGAATCAGCGGTTCAATCGAGGAACCGATGAACCAGACAAACAACCCATCGAAGACAAGTCCCAAAAGACTTCCGGGAAAGATTACGGCTAGCGCGTAGGCTAATATTTGGCCGCCCGGCCATAGTTCAAAGCGTGCGTAGCAATAGAGACCGTCGCCTCCTCCAGAGGTACATAACGGTCTCGAAAAAAAGCGATCGACCCAGCAGCCATCCCTATCCCCTCACAATCCTGTTCGCGGACAGTCTCCGCTTCGGCATCGGTGTTCACCCAAGTGGCCGACAATGCCCTCTCTATTGTACCGTGGATTCCTGCATCTAGGTCAACCACGACTCAATTCAACCGAGAATTGATATAATAGAGGCAAGAAAGGGTGAGTCCAATGGGCAAGGATCCGATTTCATTTCGACAACGCGCAAAAAAACATGTGAAGCCCACCCTAGCGCGACCACGACCCCAAGGAGGGGAACTCGACGAGTGGTGGGGGTATTGGCGGGAACGGGTGCGTCGCCCTCTGGCCCTAGGCGGAAGGACCTTTTGGACGGAACGTATGCTATATGGCAACGGACTCGCCGGAGGACTCATCCTGGCCCTGATAGAAACCTGGCATTTAGGGTTTTCGATTTTAGGCTTTATCAGCGCTGTGCTCAACGTATTATTTTTAGCATTTATTTGGTACTATGCGGTGCCTTGGCTCACCGGTGCAGTGCACGGGGCATTCACCACCTCGCATCGCCCTCCGGATACGTCCGGTTTGAAGACCGAGTTAATCGCCTTTTCCGGGTGGTTTGCCCTATTGCCGTTGGTGGCAATCTTATCGTTCGGTCTCGCTTTTTGGGTGGGTTGGATCGTCATCGCTTGGACGATTTGGCGTCTATTGCGTTTTTATTACGAAGAACCCATCGGTGCCTCAGTTGTGGGAACGTTAGCTGCCAGCACTTTGATGGCCGTTGTGGCGATTTTCTTCTTCCGTTAGTCGACCAGTAAAATCCAATATTGGCGGTCATTTACGGCATACTTTGCCGGGTTCTTGCGGTGCCGGAATCCCGGCCACTGTGCCTGATCCCGAAGACCTCCTTGACCCAGCGACCGTCGTTTTAGCGTTACCGGTTATCGGCTCGGGCAATCAGAAAAAATTGGGCCGTGGCCGCTGTCACCAGTTGCCCGCTCGAATCGCGGACTTCTCCTTGCGTCACCGCGAGATGACTGCCCAAACGCAAGACCCTTCCAGTAGCCGTTAAATAGGCTCCGCTGGCTGGACGCAAGAAATGCGTATTCAGTTGCGAAGTCACCGCCGTCCAGGCTTCCGTCAACCGAGTATCCAGCCCGGCGGCCATGGCAGAATCCAACAGGGTCATCAGCACTCCGCCGTGCACGTGGCCCAATTGCTGAAATACTGCCGGGGTTATCGGCATCGAGACCGAAGCCACACCTTCCTCGGCGTTTACTATCGACATCCCAAAAAGGCGCCAGACCGGACCGGTTTCCAGTCTTCGTGCCCGCTGCCAAAATACGCTATCCTCTTGTTCCACTTAATCACGCGATCCTTCCGTCTTCATCACCCGCTCAATCAGAGCCAAGTCACCCCGGGCGCAGTCTTCGGCTGAATT
>JAKAAL010000411.1 GCA_021802375.1 Bacillota bacterium
GGATCCGGGGAGCGTCGCGGCAATCGCAACGCGGCCTGGTCCCTGCAGGCTGGTCCAGAACCAAGGACCGCCTCCTAGCGAGCGTTTCACGGCTCCCCATAGCCCGCCGTGTTGCATCGCGCTGGTCTGCATGTGAACACTGGGTTCCATCCACGCCGTTTTGCCGGCCTCGACCACAATGCGGTCATGGGAATCGAGTTGGATATTGAGGACGTTAAACGGAGTGCCCGTAATCGTGTGTTGCATCGTCGTGAAAGTCCTTTCTTTCGCACGGCCTTAAGGCAACGTGCTCGACGGGATCGCGTGGGTGGTGATGTGACCCAGCGTGGTCGCCACGGCCTGGGTCATGGCGCGCGTTTGGACGAGAAGGTGCAGACTCGTTCGGCTGAGCAACTGCGTACGGGCCAGGGTTTGAGTGGCCGTGCCGATATTCACGTCTTGCAGGGTCGCTTGGGACGCCGTAAGCTGTACTTGCGCCGTCTGTAAACTTTGGATTACGCTTTGCGCTTGGCCGAGGACGCCCCCGACCGTCGATTCCCATGTGCCCAAGGTCCCGAGATCGGCCATGACCGCATGATGCAGGGCCGCCGCCACCGAAGGCGTGAATGCCGGAGGCGGGCCCGTGTGGGAACCGTTCCACTGCGCCGCAAACCGGGTTAGCGTGGTCAGGGCGAACGGACTCATGGTGGTGTCTAACGGAAGAGGAATGCGCAGGTTGCCTACGGCGAAGGCCGTGGAATGCGCGGCGGTAATCTGCCACGTCGGGCCATTGTAGTGTTCCGCGACGGTTCGCGCTAAGACACCTGGGGTACCGGAAGGACGAATCGGAGGCAGTCGAAACTGGATCGACGTGCTGGCGGTTAACGCTTCGTTGTAGATCGTGATTTGAAGGTGTTGTCCCGCGTACGCAATCAAGTATGGCGCTTGGGGACTTGTCGCATAGGCGTCTCCGTAGCCGCCGCCAAAGCCGCCGATGTCGATTGCGGTAGAGGTCCACTGGTGCCGGAAATCTTGCGTGACAAAGCTGGAACCGCCCCTTACGGCAAGGTTGCTGGGCGTGGACCGGTCGTTGAGAAAATATTGGGGGATACGGCCGTCGATGCTATATCCCGCCGTGATGGTCGAAGGCTGGGGAAAGCCGGTCCCGTGAATCACCATCCCCAACAACACATTCTCGAGCGGAAAGGTTGAAGGCTGATCGGCCGTCCAGGCCATCGCAGCCTGATCGTAGTGATCGAGGGTGATGGACGTGACGTGGGGCGCTGTGGAGCCCATGCGCGTTTGCGTGAAGGCTGGAGCAAACACAGGTTGACCGTTCACGGTGACCGTTTGGGTCATCGCGGTCAGTTGCTGCAAGAGAGCCGTGACGTGAGCACTCAGGGCTGCGGTTTCAACGGCCGGCGCGGGCGTACTCGCTTGGACGGCCAATTGATCGAGCTGGTCCAGCACGGTGCCAAAGGCGTGATAGGCTCCCAACACGGTGGTCAGTTGATCGACCGTGGTGTGGGTGTTTTGCAGTTCGCGGCTGAGTACACCCAACTGTCCGCCCATTTGCGTGGCCATCATGGCTTGTGCCGGCGACTCCGTGGCCGTGATGCCCGACGCCAGCGCTCCGTCGGTGCGGGCGAGCGTCCCAGCGCTCACGTGCCAGGCATCGAGAAGACGGGCGGTGCCAACGGCATCGGCAAGGTACATGATCGTCACCTCGTGATATGGATGGGGGATGGGGGATACGCGGGATTTTTGGGAAAGCTCGTGGCGGCACGTTTCGGAGTGATGGGCATCTAGTCGTCCTCGTCGATATTTTGCGTATCCGCAGCCGTGGCGAGTGCGGGATCGGCATAGGGGGTACTTAGCCCAAGATCGCGCATCACGGCGATTACCGTGTTCAGGTCGAATACCGGTCGCATATCGTGCTGATCCCAGTCATCCGGATCTTCTTCGACAGTCGATGGTGAAACGGCATCGAGCAGCGCGTCGAGCAAATCCGGATGCAACCGATGCGCGTGCTCCCACGAAGCAATCGTGAGGGTTTGACGATGATGCCCGTTAATGGGAAGGCCCAGATCATCCCAAGCGATGATCGGATCATGGTGGTGGAGATCGCTCAACGCGGGTTCGGGATCGGTGCCTAATTCTACGTGATAAGAGCCGTACCATCGTGATGAAGGAAGAACGCGCCAGGTGCCTTGGCGACGAACCGACCAGACGACTTGGGCGATGGCCAGTTCCTGGTAAAACTCCTCAGGAGATACCTGTGGTATCGCAGCACTCCGTAGTTCGATCGGCGAAGGCTGAAAAGACGGCCACGGGAGCACGGCGTACCACCAGCGTTTTGACCCAGGATCCTCCCGCACCAAGAGCAGGCGTGCTGCCTGTTGTGCGGACGACTGTGCATCGCGAGTCCACTGGCACACGCAGCGTTCGGTGGATCCTTCCTGTTGCAAACAGGCATTGAGTTGCAACAAGGGAGACTCCGCATCGCTCGGCTGGGACAGTTGCGTAGGCCAATCAATCTGGGCGAGTGCCGTTTTCCAGATAGGAGGCATGGATTCGCGGGCCGTGTTATCCAAGGAATTTTCTCCTTTTCTATTTCGACGGACTGTTCTATCCGTTCTATCCGTTCTATCCGTGGGTATCTAACGCCTCATACCTTACCAATGTACGTCCGTGGGGACTAGAGATCCAGCGAATGGTTTTTTTGCGTTATCGGGGCATGAGAAAACTCGGCCTTAAGGTGGCGGAACCAAACGGTCATACTTCGGTGCCATGCTTCCGGCAATTGGTCCGGGCCGTCGCAAATTTGAGATGTGCGGCGGTAATGAGTAACCGATCCAGGAGAAGCTTGAATGGTGAAATCACGTTGGCCGGATTGAGCGATCGTTCGAGAAAACACGTTGCCGGCACGAGAATTCCGAGGGTTGCCAAGGACATACAAGGCGTGCTCCGCCGCGCTGACGGCAATCCAACGGTCAGCGCGGGTGGGGCGGATCAAGGTCCAGGTTTGCCGATGAGACTGGGCAGTAGATGGGTTCAGCACAATGACCGGCAAGACAGCCAATGGAGCATCTGGAGTCGGGTTCATCCGCCATGCGTGGGGATGGCCTACTAGCCATTGGGCTTCTGCGGCGGTGAACACGTGGGGATCTAGAGGTCCTTTTCCCATCTCTTGGATAGCGCGCTGCTGGGCCGTTGTGGCAGGCTGATAGTCTCTTCGCCAGCGATAGGTCACCGACTCTTCGGTTCCCAACACGTGCCGAAACCAGGCTTGGCGCACGAACTGCCATTCGGCTAGCGCGTGTTGATGCGTCTGAATGACGTGATGCGCCCTTGCTTTGGTCGCGGGCAATTGGTCGATAGGACAGCCCCACGCTTTCAGGTAAGCTTGCTGTTTGGGAGTGATGGGATGGGCAACTCTGCTAGATGGCTCAAGGGGTGAAGACGACAGCGTGTTCGGAATGGTCGGAGCCGCCGAAAGCGCCCGCAGATCGGGGGGCGAAGTCCATTGCTTGAGGCGCTTGTCGTCTTGTTGAATCGAGGGCAATGGCGTATCGTGCTGTAGGATTTCCAGCGTGGGATTAGCCGGCAGTGTGGGCTCGGCAAGTAAAGGCGATGGAGTTTCGAAATGATGAAGGCGTTTGGGTGGACAGTGCAACAACGATTGGGTCGTGGCCAGACGTTGCTGCGTGCTTTGCCCGGCAAAATCGAAGACGAGGCAATCGGATTTTCCGGATGCGAGACGACTTCCTCGTCCGAGCATTTGCGCTAGCAAACCTAAGCTTTGTGTAGGACGCGCACGACCACTTGGCCCTCCAACCCAGACGGCATTCCGTCCGCTGTCTGGGTTTCACCCCAGGACGGCGAATCTTGCGGACATGCTTTCTTTCATCTCAATCTCCTGACTCCGTCTATTGACCGATTCGCACGATTCGGGTATCCTGAGTCGTGGATGCCGATGCCACCGAAGGATATGCGAGACCGCAAGCGAGGAATTCCTTCGATGCCCCAAGGCCATCCGTCGGGCTTTAGGAAGCCGTTGAACACCTCAACACCGAAATGCGGTGTTGCTCCTGCGTGGCTTGGAGGTCGGCCGCGTATGGTACCCAAAGACCCGGCGCTGTCCACCATCTCTCGGTCTTTGACAATTGAGCTTTCAGGGCCATGTGTCGTCGCATGGGGGCCTGAAAGACGCGCGCGATGTGCTGGGTCAGCTTCGCCACCCTAGGTTTCCCGCCTGGGCTGGTCGCTAATACCCTGATTGCCCGAGCCCATCCTGCCTTCCCCGTCATCCTGAATGCGTCCGGTCTCGCCGCTCCTCAGCTTGGATTCTGTGGGCGCAGGGCCATGGCGGGTGCTTGCCTTTCCCCGTTTCCCGTTTCCCTTTTCCCCCCTGGGCAACCCCACCCCGTGCTGCGGCACGGCCACGACGGCAAGAGAGGCCGGATCAGCCACCGGCTCCCACACATCGCCTCATTTGCGTGAAAAAATGTGCTTAGCATTGTCGTGTCGAAAGGATCGTCCGCCATGATGGTTCCCCGATTGATTCTTCCGCTCCCTCCCAGCGATAATCATTCGCATCAAATCACGGCCCGTTGGGACCGCGATGCCGTGCAAGCCGCGGTGATCACGCAAGGCCCCATGCCGAAAGCCCAAATCCACCGCCATCGCACTGCGGCCACGAAGGCGTATATGGAGGCAGCGGGGTGGAGCGCGAAAGTCTGGATGCGTCACCGCGGGTGGGAGCTCCCGCCTCCGCACACCAAAGTGCGCTTGTATTATTGGGTGTTTTGGCCGGATGCCCGCCGTCGTGATCCCGCCAATCTTCTCAAAATCCTCCACGACAGCCTCAAAGGCATTGTGGTTCCCGACGACAACCAACTGCTCCCCTGGGCGATGGATTATCAGATCGATCGACAGCGACCGCGTATAGAAGTCCAATTGCGCCGGTTGGAATCGAAGCGCTCAACGGCCGTTCGGGCGGTCCCGTAACATTTCGAATTCCTTCTCTAAATTGGGTGCGTCCCCACCGATTTCTCATCATTTCCCGCATACGCACATTCCCAAGGCTCGATGAGCAAGGGGGGTATGGTTCATGGGGTTCACTCTTCATCCGTATC
>JAKAAL010000412.1 GCA_021802375.1 Bacillota bacterium
ATGGCAACGTCAACGGGATCGGTGGGATAGAGCACACCACGCCCCATCATGATGCCTCGAACCAGCGGTGAGACTGAACGACAGCGCTCAATGGCCTGGCCTACGTCTTCCGAACGACCGGGCTGTCCCCCGCCCAACAGGACCATGGGCAGCGACGAAGCTTGGGCCACGCGCTGGAAATCTTCGACCATGGGCAATTTCAGCCAGCGCCGGACCGAGGTTTGCCCGAGCGCGGTCACTACCCCCACCAACCGAACGAGCCCCTCCGTCGTTAAGGGCACACTCAGTGGTTCCAAAAATACCGGAAGACGCACCCGGTCCAACCGATTCAAAGCTCGGACCACATAGCGCAGCGTCTGGGCGCTATCTCGCGACTCCGGATCCACCCGCACCAGAATTTTTCCCGCATCCAAGCCCATCTCGACCAGTCCTCGAGCCGTATAGGCCGAGAAAAAGTCATCCAGGTCAAAGACCGTCTCCGCCAGCCCCCCACGGTTCATCGAGCCTACGATCACTTTGTCGGCCAAAATATCGCCAGCGCCTTCGCCCATGGCCCAGCGGTTCACCACCAGCAGTTCTTCAAAAATGTCGGGCGTCACCAGCACCCCATCGACCACGGGTTGGGCCAGCACTTCGGCCACTCGCGAGAGCAAGTCCACCCGATCGGCCATCGCCCAGGGATTGCCTCCTGCTGCCACGACCCGACGGGCAGGATGGTCCGCTGCCACGATGACCAACGGCTGAGCGGTCCAATCGGACCGCCGCCGACGATATTGCGCCAGCGTCTGAGGGAGTTCCGGATGCGTCAGTCGCATCGCCAACAATTGGTTCTGTATCGCTTCGTATACGCGCATATTCACGCTCCTTGGGAAAACCACTAGGGCCACGCCGAGCTTTTTGGCTCGAAAGACGGGCAGCAAATCCTTGAGGTGCACAGGGTTCAAAAGAGACCCGCCGAATGCTATGCCCCCTATCGACGAAAGCCCGGAAGATCAGAAAAATCGGGATCGACAGTAAAATACCAATCACGATGCGGTCCCGCCATCACGTTGAGGTAGTACACTTTAGATCCCGGCGGCGCCGCCACCGGATGGTAGCCCCGAGGCACCAGGACCGCTTCGCCATCGCTGACGGTCAACGTCTCATCCAAACCCTCGTGGTTGTACACCCTTTGCAGCGCCCACCGGTCCGACGGTTGGATGTGGTAATAGTAGAGTTCTTCCAATGCGGCCTCGGTCGGAGGATTTTCTTCATCGTGCTTGTGGGGCGGAAAACTCGACCAGTGACCGGCTGGGGTGATGACTTCGACCAGCAAGAGTCGCTCTGCCTGGTCGGGGGCCTCGAAGAGATGGTGAACGAAACGCTGGGTGGTGCCTGACCCTCGCGTTTCCTGCTCCACGTCCCCGGGCCGCACCAACCGCTGAGGATAGTTCGAGGTTGCCGCCGGAGCGGTCGCAATCGCCAATTCGACCCACGACTCCGCCTGAACGGTCATGTCGGCATTCGGCGGCAAATAGATCACCGCCGCTGGCGTCCCTTCAAACACGCTCATGCGCGATCCCACCACCCCGTAGGCTCTGGTCCGGATCTGTCCCGATAGGACGACGATCGCTTGCTCCCGGCCCACAATCGGCGCCACCTCAAACCTGTTCCCGGCCTCTAAGTGGACAATCATCAAACCCACATACTGCAACGGGGTCTGGTCCATCCCGGAAAGGTTGAGGCGTACGGCACCTTTCGCGTTGGCGATGCGTTTCAGCGTCATCGGACCACCTCATCGCTGATGCCGACCGCAGATGCTGCCTCGGTGCACGTTCGCAAGTAGCTCAAAGCTTTCTCTAAAGCAGTGCGCGGCGGGGCCAGGGCCGGATCTTGTTCGGCTTCGATGACCAGCCAACCGTCATAGCCTTGAGATTGCAGTCCCTGCAGCAGGCTGCGAAAATCGATGACTCCGTCCCCGGGGACGGTAAACAGCCCCTGCCGAACGCCGTCTAAAAACCCTAACCCCTGGTAAAACCGCTGCACGACGGGCGGACGAATGTCTTTTAAGTGCAAATGGTCGATCCGGTCGTGATACCGAGCCCAGACCGCCATCGGGTCCCAGCCGCTGGCCGCCACATGCCCGGTATCCAAGCAGAGTCCGACCCAGTCCGGATCCGTGGTTTCCATGAGACGATCAATGGCGGAGAGTTGCTCGATATTCGTCCCCAAATGGGGATGATAGACCAAGCGAACTCCCAATGCTTGGGCCCGTTTGCCGGCTTCATTTAATCCTAAGGCCACGGTCTTCCAGGCTTCGTCATCCCACCTCACCACCTGGGAACGATCGCCCCCGCGATCCCAATGCACGCTGCCTGACCCCTCACAGGTCACCGCCACCGCACATCCCATCGCCGCTAAAAACTCGACATGGCGCTCATAGGCGGCCAAGGACGCTGTCCAGTTTCTTCGATCGGCCAAGTGGACCGTGCCCCAGCCCGAGGCCAATGCTAAGCCATAGGCTTCCAGTTGAGGTCGCAGTTCGGCGGCCTGATGCGAATATTTTCGTCCCATCTCAGTCCCGGCAACGCCCGCCTGGGCCATGTCTTGCCAAATGCTCTCGACGGAATACTCGTCCCCTAAATCCAACAGATCATCATTGCACCAATTAATGGGCGACGCCGCGATTTTCCACAAGGGCTTGCCCGCATTAGGCGTCATAGGTCACCTCCACGCTCCTTCCTTCTGCCAACGACTGTTTGGCCGCCTCAGCCACTGCCACCGTGCGTATGCCATCCAAACTATTCACTAACACCGGGAGCCCTTGGTGCAGACAGCGGACAAACGCTTGCAGTTCTTCTCGATACGCCTCTCGGAAGCGGTCGCGATAACTGAGGACATGGTCCCCGGTGACTCCCGTCTCGGTCAATAGGGTCATGCCAGTCTCTGGTTGCACCCCAATCCGAATGGCGCCTCGGCTGCCCAAGATTTCGGTGCGAATATCGTAGCCATACATCGCATTCCGGGTGAGTTCGATGAGGCCGAGCCCTCCGGCGTCCATGCCAAAGCTGACGTGCGCTTGGTCCACATCGCCTAAGTCCCGGTAGGCGTCGCTGACGAACACCCCTCCGCGGACGAACACCTCGACAATCTCCTGCCCCATCAGCCATCGTGCCAAGTCAAACTCATGCACCCCGGTATCGGCAAAAAATCCGCCCGAGTGTTGGGCCACGGCCAACGGCGGGGCAAACTGATCGCGACTAATCCCGGAGTAATGGTAGACCGTTCCAATGACGCCCGCTTGAATCGCCTCAAACGCGCGCACATAAGCCGGATCAAAGCGCCGCATAAATCCGAGTTGCAACGGAACACCGGCCCGGTGAAACGCTTCATGGACTCCGACCGATTCTTGCAGCGAGGGAGCCAAGGGCTTTTCACACAAGACCGGAAGATGCCGCATCAAAACCTCCTGCAAGATCTCGGCATGGGTGGTCGACGACGAGGCCACCACCACCGCATCGACCCCTTTGGCGTCGAGCAAAGCGCGATAGTCGCTGAATCGATGCACGGCGCCCTCCGGCAACGATACCTGCTCGGCCCGATGAGGATCGGGGTCGGCCACCGCAACCAGGCCCGCTCCGAAAATGGACGTCGCCAGATTGTTTGCGTGAATGGTTCCCATCGTGCCTAGACCAATGACGCCAATTCCCATACTAGTGCTCAACTATTCTCCCCATTTCTTCCTAAACTGCGACCCCCTTGAATCCGATAGGCTTTGGTGCACCAACGCAATTCCGGCCAATGGCTCCCCTATCTTTTCCAAATCATCCTCTCGACGTCTGGTGATTCGTTAGCGGAAAAGCCTTGTTCCTAGCATAGCCAGCAAGAATATTGGCGTCAATAACTACCCGATACTTACAGAAGCAAGAGCGGAATACTCCGATTTGAGTCGAAGCTGACCCCTGACTGCTGAAGGTCCCGGGCCGGCATCGTCGCCTCCCCCTTCCGATACCCTTGCCCCACTATTTGAGAGGTGTCCGTCCGAAAGCATCGCTCGGTCCTGCCCCTAGGTCACCTCCTCTCACGAGCGGTCCCCCGGCGCCCGAGCCCTTCCGACTGCACGGCCCAGCGCCCTATCACCCTCCTGAAACATTTCGACAGTCCGTGGGCTAACGATCAGCGAATCCGTCGAACTGCATCGCGATCCAGCGCTTGAGCCCCACGCTGGCGACTAGGGTCATCCCTCCTCGAAATAGATCGGGTTGCTCATGGCGGCCATCAGTCGCTGTTCCACTTCTTGGAACCAACGCCAGACTTCAATCCGATAGAAGCGCTCACCATGGCGTGTCACCTCCATCGCTAGCGCCGGTTCTTCCTGGCCGGCCACAGTCCTCTGCTCGATGCCCCGGTCGCTAATCAGGAGAATTTCGTCATCAGCCTCGAGACGTTCTATGACCACGCGAACCAAATGAGGGCCCCTTTCTGGCACCACATCTCCCATTAGATAGGGTCCACACGACATATTAAGGCGCGGCCCAGAAGGAGCATAGGATATGAATACCCGCCGTTGTCGAATCGCGCGGAGGATGTCGTCCCGGCGATATTGTTCAGCATAGACCCAGGTGGTTGGCCGGCCATGCTGCACGTACGGGTCTTGCAAATTGTGCGTGTCGCTGCCGCCGATGGCGGTGAGGCGGCGACCCGATGCGAGCGATGCTTGCCACCACGCTAAGGCCTTGTCGTTGGCCTCGTGCCAGGGCCCGTTCCACACTTCCACCGCATCCACCACGCTGTCCCATTCCCAGCGCCAGGCGCAACTATCACAACTCATTTCCAAGGGATGGTTGACCGAAATGAGCGCCCCGCGCGTGGCGGCGGTTTGCAGATAGCCCCTAAGATCAGACTGAGAAGCTACCCGAAAATCGTCGACGGGGTGGGCCACTCCAATCAGATTGACGTGCCCGGCGTACGTCGTCAATTCCATACCGGGAATGAAGAGTACTCGCAAGTCGCGGGGATATCCCAGATTTTGGCTGTAGGTATTGTGATCGGTCAGGGCTAAGAAGTCGAGTCCACAAGCTTGGGCCCGGTTAGCCGCTTCGTCGATGCTAAATGCGCCGTCACTATGAACCGT
>JAKAAL010000413.1 GCA_021802375.1 Bacillota bacterium
TGGTCTCGTGTGCCTGGGGATTTTTGTTCTATACCCCTTCCCCGGTATGGATTATTTTAGCGTTGGTGATCCCGGTTTTGCGATTCTCATCGTGGCTAATGATTGAAGGAGAGATTTCGTGATGGAGTCTCGCTAAAACGTGACCGGGGGTGACAGCCCACTCCGCGATCTCCGACCGGGCACCCGCCGTCTGGAAAGAGCCGTGTATACCCGCCGGTCCGTTGCCTCCCTTCGGCTCAATTTTTGAAAGGGAAAGATTGGCCGAGTTTTACCGACGAGTTACCGTAAAAACCTTTCCGGATGATGGGGGCTGGAGAAACCGGTATATATTTTTCCACCCCAATGAACGTCGTGATGAAAGAGGGTTAGTGATGCAGTTTTATGATGAAACGATGGGCTCGGGGGATCCTGTCGTCTTTTTTCCCGGAGCCGGATGGCCGGGTCGCGCGGGCTTGAACATCGGAGAGGCGCTGCAACCGGACTACCAGTTTTTTATGGTGGATCTTCCCGGATACGGACGCAGTGCGGGCATCGAACCGCCCGTGTCCGAACGGGCGATTGCGGACTGGGTGGCGTCCTATTTGGACTCCCGAAACCTTTCCAAGGTGCATATAGTTGGTCACTCACTCGGGGGTTATGTGGCGCTGGTTTTTGCGGATCATTACCCTGCTCGGGTATCCTCATTGACGTTGCTGGATGTGGGGCACCACCGTCTGCCGCGCTGGCACAGCCAGCCGGGCGTTTTAGGCTATGTGGTGCCGATCATATCCGCGCTGGAACGATTCGTCGGCATCCAACGGCTGGCGCGGTGGCTGGACCTGAACGATCCGTCGGATCAAACCGATCCGCTGGAGCGTCGCCTGGATACCTGTCGTCAGAAGGGATGGTATGCCTTGGAAGACGACTACTATCTCCGCGAAGCATTGGACTGTGAACCAATATTGGCGGCGGAGGGCCTGGCGCTTCTCCTCGCACTATATCGGGCCAACCCGCCCCGACTCTTGGTGCGCAGTACGATGCCCGCGTTGCTGGTGTATAGCTTGAAGTCGTCGGAATCTCCTAGCGTGCAGCGTCGGACGGAGCAATCGGTCGAGTGGCTACTCCGGCGTAATCCGCATCTCTGGACCCTTGCCGTTCCCGGCGGGCATTACGTCCATTGGGTTGATGCGTCCGTCGTGGGCGCGGTTGCCGACCAGATCCGATCGACATCATAAGGAAACTCCAATGCACCGGCGGATTGGGCGGGTTTTCTCACAAAATCAAGATCGCCCCCAAGGAGGAAATGGGGGTCGAAATAGAGAACTCTTGGCATGTCGGATGACGTTGGGTTGGAGACATTTAGGACGGGAGGACTTGGATGCGTCCCATACATTTTGTTCAGAAAGGAGCCGACGTGGCGAGATTCGAGCATCTGGTGCGATGTGACCTCGCTTGGGAACTTTTTTTACCGGAGTGGCCTGGCGATTTGCCCACAGGAGACAGTCGGCAGTGTCTGTCGTTGGCGCGATGGTTTTGGGATAACCTGGGACGAGTAGGGGGACGGCTTAGGCCGGAAATCCGTGAACCGATCGTCTGTGTGGTACCGGCACTGACCGCAGTAGCCCGGGAATTTGTGATTCGTCTGGCATCCTTTTGGTCTGATCAGGTATTGTGGCTGACCCAAAGTAACTCGGTTGAAGGGGGATTCGAAATGTCTGACAACCTCTGGGTAGCCCCCGTTTACGACGTGATGGACGCCCCCGATCCAGGCAGTATGCATGCTCATTTCCGGGAACTATACGAGGACGCCGAAGAGGCCCGCTACATGATGCCTGCACTTGGGGTCGGTCGAGCCTTTATGCGGGTCGAACGGGTTCTCCCGGGCCATGCCACGGCGCGCCTTCACAGTCATTCGGCCGTGGATGAGTACTATCTCATTCTTTCGGGTCGCGGCACCCTGCGCATGGGTGCGCACGACAGGGTGGTGGGGCCTCATCAAATGATCGGCAAGCCCACGGGCCCGGATTTAACCAGTCATCTGGTCGCGGATCAAGGGGAAGTCTTGACGGTTCTAGACATCGAAGTCTGGCCCGATGCGAGTTTGCGATCTAAGGATGTGGTAAGTTACCCCGACTTTAACGAAATCTTATACCGCGGGCCGGGTTGGGGAGCCGTTGCGACGGAAGACTCCTTAAGGCGACCGGACGATTTTTGGGCCCATTACGATGATGGCTACCGACGGCATGCGGATGGGAGCTGGGAGGCCCGCGAAATTCCCGGAACTATGACCCGGATTCTAAATGACAAGGATTAAAAATCCTCCGGGGCGTTCCCCTATGATGGCTCCGCGGTCGATGGCCTTGGCCTTTTTAGGTTTAGCGGTGGATCAGCCGTATCTTGATAGACAGTGGGGCGCCCGCGATGGATATCATTAACGTCTTACGGCAACATGCAGATTTTCGGCGTTTGTGGATATCCTCGGTGCTCTCGGAAACGGGCAGTGCTTTTAGTTTGGCGGCACTGCCTCTCTACGTGATCCAGCAAAGTCATTCGTACACGCTGGCTGGCATTTTGGCCACGGTGGGGTTTATCGGCACGGTTGTGATGCGTATTCCCGGCGGATTTATGGCAGACCGCTGGCCCCGGCGTGTCGTGCTCATGATCAGTGCCGCTATCGGTGCGCTCGCAATGTCTTTGGTCTCTCTTTGTGTAGCATGGCATCCGAGCTTCCAATACTGGATCATTGGTCTCGCCTGGTCGGTCAATGGATTCGTTGGTTCCGCTGCGGCCGTGGTGCAAAGTGCTGCCGTGACTCGCACGCTCGGTGACGGGGATGCCCAGCGTGGTTTCGCCGCCTGGCAAGCTCAATATGCCGCCACCACGCTCGTCGGCCCCCTATTGGGCGGCTTAACCTTCACCATCGCCCCGACTCTGCCCTTTGCCATTGATGCGGTGTCATTCGTTATGGAACTGATCGTACTGTCCCGGATTCGCCAAAGTCTTGGTGAAGGTAAGCCCGTAGCGATGACGCGGAGTGAGGTCTGGCGTGGCTTGTCTATGGTGATCCAGGATCGCTTTTTGAGAGTCTACGCGGTGACCAATGGCGTGATGAATGTCGCCTCCCAAGGGATGCTGTACGCCATGGTGTTTTGGATGGCCACCAAGGGCGGAATTGACGTGGGTGTGGGGTTTGTCGTTCTCGCCCTCGGCTCTCTAGTGGGCTCGGCGCTTTCGCCACGCCTAAAATCCCACCGCTACCAGAGATTGTTGGTGGCCCTAGTGGGAGCCTATGTCCTCGCGGGGTTGGCCGGATACCTGGCCATGACCCCGTGGGTGGCGGTGGGCGCTCTCGCGGTGGCGTCCCTGACTGGCCAGCCCCCAAGTGTGGTGCTGAGTAGCCATATTATGATGGCCATCCCCGATCCCTTGCGTGGTCGGGTACAGGGTGGACTGTTCCTGATGGGAAGTGCTCTCTACCCGTTTGGGACGCTGATCACTGGAGCGGTAGCAAGTTCTTGGTCGATCAATGGAGCTTTTGCCGTCTGGGGACTGGTGGCAATGGCATCGTTGCTGGCTTTCTCGATTCCGGGCTGGCGGCTGCCTGGGGATGGATACCGCTATCTATCGACTCCACAACGGTCCATTGGACGCTGACCCGCCAACCGCGTATGAAAATTAGTCATCAAGAAAATTGGCGTTACGACACCCCGGATTTAAACATCATGATCCAGATTGAAAACCCGACAATGCCGAGTCCAATAAAGAGCGCCAAGGCCAGTACCGGGATCTGCCAGGTGGTGCCGCGGCCTTCGCGCAGATGCATGAAAATCCCTAGTTGCAACGCGGCTTGGATAAAAGCCAAGACCAGGATGAAGGGGATCAGGGACCCTATAGGGAGCCAGTGGTCGGCGACCATGCCGAAGGCCAAGAGGGTCAGGATAATCGATAAGACGTACCCAATAATCTGAAGGCTTGGGAAATGGGTCGCATGCATTTTGGGACGCAGCACACTGAGTTCGACCTCGTCGCCTTGTCCGGTGGGCACGAGATTGAGAGATTGGTCTTCGTGGTCCATGAGATTTGTCCTCCTAACGTTAGGCGAGTCCCGATAAATACACCACCGTGAAGAGAAAGATCCACACGATGTCAAGAAAATGCCAGTAGAGTGCAAAGGCGTAAAGCTTACGACGGGTGGTTACCGTAAGACCCTTCATGCCGAGTTGGAGGGCCAGCATGATGGCCCATCCGATCCCCACCGAGACATGGCTGCCATGGGTGCCGACGAGCGTAAAGAACCCCGATAAAAAGGCACTTTGGTGCCAGGTGTGCCCACTTAGCACATCGCTCGTGAATTCCCGAATCTCTAAAAAGACAAAACTCATGCCGAGCCCGAGGGTCACCACCAACCACGCAATGGCTGGCGTAACCCGATTTTTTCGGGCGGAGTAAAGACTAAGGCTACAGGTAAAGCTTGAGGTGAGAAGGATGAGTGTTTCGGTAAGCACTGGCCCCATCGTGAACAGTTGATGCGGGGTAGGCCCAAGGCCCACTCGAGAGCGGAACACCACATAGACCGCGAAGAGGCTCCCGAAGAGAACCAGGTCGGTGGTCAGAAAGATCCAGAACCCCAGGATCCGGATGCTCTCCATATTATCCGAAAACTCGGGCGGTAATGTCGTCGTGGTGGCACTCATGACTCAACCCTCCCTAATTGGGCTTCCGTATGCAGTACATGCTGGGCGTCAATCTCCATCTCGCTGTAATCCGCGAACGAGCCATACGCCAAGGAAGCCACGACCCCGATCCCACCCAAAATGGCCATCCAGAACCACGCAAAGATGAGCCCAATGGCTCCCACGAAGAATGCCGCCGCCAGCATGATCGGCATCGGGGTGTTTTTAGGCATATGGATGGGGCGAACGGTGGATTCCGAGATCTTGACCTCGTCGGTTCGGCCTTCTTGTTTCATTACCCACCATTCATCGCGGGAGCGGACGTGGGGAATGCGCGCGAAGTTATATTCCGGCGCCGGCGAGGGCAAGGACCATTCCAGTGTCCGTCCATCCCAGGGATCTCCCGTGGTATCCCAATCCGGGCTCAAACCACTCCAGATGATGTTGTAGACCATCAGCA
>JAKAAL010000414.1 GCA_021802375.1 Bacillota bacterium
TTCACTTGGCAGCCCAAATAGAGATTATGAGCCATTGGCGGAATTGCACCCAAGCCCTTTGGCGGGAATTTCTTAATGTATAAATGAAAGTTTCCTAACCCGACTCCCAAGACGGGGTGGCTTTTTATCGCCTCAATGGCCGAATGCCATATCAGAAGCCGCTGATTGGTGTCGTAATGCCCCTTTGGGTTAAAAATCGCGGTAACCGAAGTGCGCAGTCTTTCCAACGTGTTTTTTCTATAGGCCAAAGAGAGCGCCGTGTGACTCAAATCAATCCTCCCCAAACCAATGACCACTAAAAACATCAATATCGGAATGCCTACGCCATAAGCCGCGTAACGTCCCATCACTTGGCGTCCTCTACCCAACCATACCACTACTCCCATGAAGAACACCGCGGCGGCATCGGCCACCCAGGAGCCACGGGAATACGAAATCACAACACCCAGGGCGCTCAAAACCAGTGCCGCAGTAAGCCATTTTTTCGGCAGAGTATCGGGACCTAGCACAATCAGCGCCAAAAGCATCGGAAAGGTCATATCGTTAAAAGCGCCAAACACATTGGGCTGACCAAAAAACGCAGTGGCTCGCACATGGTGTATATCGACAATGTTTGCCGAAGGGCCCAGTTGAAACATAAATTGGTACAATCCATAGACCGCGATTAGGGAAACCGCCACCGTCAACACGATGACGTAGAAGTTACGAACCTTAGGGGCATTAAACGCGGTATAGCGCACCAGTGCCACTACCACCACAAAAAACTCAACGTACTCCAAAATTTTTATGCTGGTGCCCACCCTACTCCAGGCTACTGCCAGTGACAATACCGACAATCCCAACAATAGCACCAAGGGTGCTCGGTACTGCCTGACGATAAACGTGTTCCACATCGTATGCAACCCGCGCCGCCATACTTGAGCTAAGAGCCAAAACGCCATGATAATCGCCATTGCATCAGAAATATAGAACTTGTGATGATGCAAAAGAATGCCCAAAGGAAACGGTGCCAGCAAAATATACAGTGCAAATCCTACAGGCGGCGATACTGTAACAATAGCGATGTAGTCTGCAGCAAATAATATCGCACCCAATGCTGGTGAAAATATGCTCAGAATTCCCGTTGCCGCTGCTCCTGCCAAAAGCAACCAGATCCGAGGCGGAAATAGGTTCGGTTCCGATGTTTTCATAGTATCCCCCCAAAATTAGATATTACGTCAGGCAACTATCGCCGACGGTTCGCAAATACACGTCGCGCGTTGTCTGTGCTGCCTTTGTCCATGTCAGTTGATGCACCCGGGCGGCCCCTGCCTTGGCCCGCATTTTCCAAATGCCGGGGTTTTTCCACAATTCCTCCAACCCATCCGCAATTGCGGAAATATTGAAGGGATCGACAATCAACGCGTCGTCTCCGGCAACTTCCTCCAGTGCTCCCCCGCGGGAACACAGGACCGGTTTCCCCAGCCACAATGCTTCGGCCACCGGAAACCCGAACCCTTCATACAGGCTGGGGTAGGTGACAGCCACACAATCACGATACAACGCCTTTAAGCTCTTGTCGTCCACATACCCTAAGAATCGCACCCGTTTTGCTACTCCTAAGCATGAGGGTGCCTTCATTGCACTACGATAAAGCCATCCGGGCTTGCCCGCAATCAATAAATCCGGACCATCCGGAATATTCGCAAACACTTGGGAAAAAGCTTGAATCAAACGCTCGAAATTCTTTCGCGGTTCAATGGTGCCCACAGCGAGAAAATATGGCCGTTCATGAAGCGCCGGGCCCGCCTCACCCTTCAGGGGAGTCACGCCATGGGGCACCACCGAGATTTTCGATTCCGGTACATGCAAGATGTCTTGCAGATCTTGCGCCGTGGCAAGACTGGGAACAATCACCCGGCTGGCATGAGCCATCGATCTCCGCATTAAAAATCGCTTGGTTAGACCGGCACCACGAGGAAATAACTCAGGCATACGAAAGGCCACCAAATCATGAACCGTGACAATAGCCTGAGGCAGAGAGCCGATTACGGGCATCTGGTAATCTCCAAAATGAATAACGTCGTACGCTTGAGTTTTTGCCCAGGGCCGCAAGCGCCACTGCTCGTAAAGCAATCGTTGCCTGCTGCTTTTAAGACCTTCGACCGGTACTATGTTAATGGCTCCCGGCACGCTTTGTTCCGGGGGAACCAGAGCCGTGACCTGATCTTGGGGAAATATCTTTATATAAGCAGAAAATAACTGATCGATGTACCGTCCGATTCCTGCAGCTTGCGATTGGTATAATAAGGCATCGACCAGGATGTTCATGAATTACGTTCCCCAACCAGATGCCAAGGATCGTCGTTTGCCACCTCAGACATGCCGTTCACAAATGCTGCATGCCGCATCGGAAACTTTCCGCGGTTTAATCCGGCTTTGATCACCCGGGATCCATATATTCTTGCCAGCCATGCCCATTTGCGAACGCCCCGTAAATTCATTGAAGCAAACCGAATATCATTGACAATGAGGTCCACATCCACCACAATGCTGCGATCGCGGGTTCCTCCTTGTGGAGATGATAAATGCGTTAGCCATGCCTCAGAAGAAAACCAAAGTTCAAACCCCTCTTTTCTTAGGCGCCAGGACACATCAGTATCTTCCCGGAACGCCGACCGCGTGTAACGCTCATCAAAACCGCCAATGGCCTCTAATGCCCGTTTTCGAAAAGACATATTGCATCCTCGCAAAGTCTGAGTTGGACCGCTCCAGTCGCTGCCGAAACCCGGTTCTCTGGTCCCGAAGAACCCTAAATGGCCAATCTTTGTTGATACCATCCGCGGTTTTTCTCCTGGAACCAAGATGCGACCTGCGACCGCTGCAACATGGGGGAGGTTTAGACCGTTAACATGAGCCATGATGAAACTCTCATTTTCAATCCGTACATCGTCGTCCACGAAAATGACATACTCGCCACGACTGAGCGATATACCCAAGTTGCGGGCTTTGGTCAATCCTGGCTGTTGGACGCGAATCCACTGAATTGCTCCTTGCAGTTGTAGCTGTTCCAACTTCCGAGTTGTGGTGTCTTGATGGGTGGCCGATTGGTCAATGACCAATAACTCGACCAATCCTTGTTGGAACGGAGCTTGGCGCAGCAAATCGCCTATGGTATCCATAAGCAGAGTCTCCCGGTTATAGGTTGCAATGACTACGGTGACCTTCGGAATACCCAATCGCCCACCTCAAACCAATCCTTGCGCTTTATGCCGCCGACGAAATTGATATGCGGCAAACAACGCCCAGGGATCTCGAACTGCCTGTCCTACCGATTGTAGCACGACTTGCCACTGGTGCGATCGAAACCCTTGTACCAAGCCATCCAGAGCCACCCGGCCATAAAACCGCCGTTGATCTTCACGGGTAAATCCGAGTTTTAAGAACCACTCATCCACCACCCGGCGTTCACTAGCGGACATATTCCGGCGATCATTGTGAGCTCCACCCGCATGGACACGATAATCGAGAAGCATGTCAGAAACGTAGGCTGCTCGATATCCCAAAGCTAGTATGGCTAGCCATACTAGCCAATCGTCGGCGCCTCCTCGCAAGTCTGCACCGAGGTCCAAGGATTTCCAGGCTTGCATTCGCATTAAGACCTGGCTTGGGGAGACTAATTGATTGGCCACTTTTAAATCTTCCAATTGCAAACTGGGAACCCGCGGGCCAAACAGCGGCTGGTTTCCTCCTTGATCTGTCAGACGTGCATTGCTCGCCACAAACCCAAGCCCAGGATCTTTTTCCAGTATGGATGTCATTCGGCTCAAAAATCCGTCATGCCAGGTGTCATCCTGGTCTAAAAAGGCAAGGTAGTCGACATCAGAAAGGTGCTGAGCGCCTTCACGGCGGCAAGCCATCATCCCCCGGTTTTCTAAGCGGCGAATATAGGTCACGGGAAAGTGTTGACAAATGTCCAAGGCGTCCTCGCCTTGGGGGGTGCCATCTTCGATGATCACCACTTGTGGCGCGCCATAGTCTTGGCGATAGACACTAGCCAACGTCTCTTCGAGGAAACGTCTGCCACAATAGACAGGAATCACTACCCCTACTTTCCCATCCATATTAGGCAAACCACATCGAAGAGTCGCCAGGGGGCTCTAACACCTGGGCCATTTTCTCAAATGTTTTCTCCCAGGTATAATTGCGAGAATCCAAAAAGGCTTGGCGGCTTAATGTCCAGGTAGCATCGTTGTCAGACAGCAATCGAAGCATCGTATCCGCTAGTGCCAGCGGTTCATCTTTCGAGTAGATGTAGCCATTGACGCCGTCATGGAGAAACTCCGGGATGGCCATCCGTGCGGGCCCGATGGCAGGCAGCCCACAGGAAAAAGCCTCCAAAAAGACAATGCCATACGGCTCCCACTGTGTTGGCATCACAAAACCCGTGCTCTTTTTGAAAAGCGATACAACCTGTCCCCCATCCACATCACCGACGGCCTCGATATTCAGTTGTGGACGTGACCACTCTTCACCTGGTCCCACCAATTGGAGGCGGGCCATTGGCATCATTCGATGCACGTGGGTCCAAGCATCTAGCAACAGAGGGCCTCCCTTGCGTTCGAAATCCCGGCCCACAAAAGTGAGGGTCCTTGCATCCAAATTTTTTTCGGTATAAGGATTTTGGTGAAACTCCCGGCCTAAATTAGAGCCGGCCCCGACCACATGGACTTTCGCGGAGTCGATAGCACCGCTGGCCAAGATGGCATCTTTTGCCCAACAACTCATGGCAAAGATCCGCGAGGCCTGGGCATAGTGCTCTTGTTGCACATGCACTTGGGCCTTCAAAATGCGAAGCGGCACACGATCGTACATGAATGTCTTTTTCCCCGCCAAACGGTCGTTTAATATGGTCTGGTAGTTCAAATCCTGATAGAAGAAGTGAGGAGCAGATGATAAAATCATGTCGCCGAAAACAAATACCGGCCAGTCCTTGAGGTGGGATGGGATTTTTAAATGACGGTAAGTCCAGGGGTGGACCGAGGAAAATCCCCGGAGATGCCCATCTTGCCACCGTGCGCTGACAATCATGGCCGGAAGCTTTCGCCACCGGGGAACAACCATAGAAAACG
>JAKAAL010000415.1 GCA_021802375.1 Bacillota bacterium
CGGCGGTTGACTGCCGGGACTCATTTAAAGTGCTCCTTCCGGGCGAAGAATAGTGGTCAACATGGCCCTCAACAGGCGCCCCCGAAGCGCATCTCGCTCGGGCAATTCAATGCCTAGGACCTCGCGGCGGAGTGCGACCGCCGCCAAGCTTGCTTCTCGAGCGGTCAGCAATCCGGCCTCCTCGGCCCGTTTTAGTAGTTGTAAGGCGCGGTCTTGGTCAATCGCCTCGCTGAGCGCTGCCGCTTGGTAGAGGTCCTGCCAGTGGGTTTGAAGTTGCAACACGCGAATGCCGCCTCCTCCACCTCGCCGCGCCTCGACCAGGTAGCCACGATCGACACTAAAACGCGTCATTAACACGTAGGTAATTTGTGATGGAACGCAGTCGAACCGCTGCGCTAAGGCAGACCGCTGAATATCGACGTAACCATGCGGTGACCGTTCTAGGAGTTGCCGCAGATAGTGTTCAATCTCATCGCTCAGTCTCGCCATTGCCATCCCCTGACTTTGACTATTGTTGTCCTTCAGCACGATTATATAACAAGATCTGGATTAACAAAAGCAGTCCGTGTAATTTTTTCTATTGTGCTCCGTTCCTCTCATGCTTATGTTGCTCTCTTGGCGTTTGTGGCTCGGCCATGACCTCATCGCTCTCCGCGATGGGCGGGCCCTTTTTCTCATGAGCAAATCGCGGAGCATGGCTAGGTCCTGTCCCATGGATTCGGCCAAGCTCAATCAGACTGCATGAACCCGCTATGACGCTGAAAAGATCGAAAGGACACCTTTAGCCCGGCCCGGAGAATTTGCCTATAGCGCTCTCCACGCAATACGAGCAGGACCGCGAAAAAGATGGCGAAGTGCAGAGGTGGCTCCAGACGAGGGGACGTCACTAAAGGCATTCAGATGGCGATGTTGCACCAGTGGCATGGTCACGTCTTTGACGGTATCCAAGCTGCCACAACCATACGCATGCTCTGAAGTAGCATGGAGAGGCCATGGTAGGTGGCGCGCAAGCCAAGGGCGAAAAGGTTTTAGCAGGATCCACCAGATGGCCGCCGCCCCACCGCGAGAAACACGGCTTACGCCGGGTAGCCTCGACACCTAACCGGATTCGATCATGAGCGATGTTCGAGCTTGGGCCACGTCGTCTGCAGCGAGAATTTCCGTTATTAGCCAGGCCACAGGTGGGGCAAATCGCCCTCAATGGATTCGACGGCGGCTTTCAGGTCGTCCAACGGGGCCGGGGTTGAGGGTACTAGTCAGTTCATTGGAGGCCATCCACCGCGCATCCGCTCCCTGGCTTAGCATCCGGCAGACGTTCAATCAATTTACGCAGCTGGTCTTTGGTGTTTGCCATCGCAAAATTTGTCCTAACATGCCCGCAATTCCTACTCTCAGTAGACCACGATCCTCAGTCCTGGCTACCATACGGGTGATTACGTTCCCGTTGGTGCCGTAAGGATGGTCCCCACCTACAACTATTGTCGTAGCCAATCTTACACGAGGGACTGTTATCATCACCCTGTCGGAAGGAGGCTGAACGATGATTCGATCGTCGAAGGGCCCAAAAGGATTTGGGCGTTTCTGGTTGGCTGACGTTCAGATTGGGTTATCGGGCTGGATGGTCCAAGTCGGCCTGTTTGTCACGCTCGTTGCCGTACATTCGGCCACGGTGATGGCCACTGTAATCCTGTTGGCCACACTACCGTCACTCCTCTTAGGGCCTGTGGTTGGCGCCTGGCTGGACCGGCACGATGGGCCTGGCACGGCCGCTTCCGTATTAATCGGTCAAGCCATCCTGTTGCCCTTAATCGGCTTGCTTTTGACGCATCACGTCATCGCCATGACGGCCCTATACGCACTGTATAATGCCTTGGGTAGTGCCGGAGCGAGCGCACGCCAGCAATTGCGGTACCGCGTTGTGTCACCGGCCCACTGGGCCGACGTGAACGTTCGCCTGGGGAGCGTCACCGGGATAACCACGATTGTCGGGGCCCTTCTGGGGGGTACCGTGGCTATTTGGGGACTGATGACCCTGCTCATCCTGGCGGCCATTTTACGCCTACTCTCGAGCGGGCTACTCGCATCACTGGTGTCGATGGCCCGGGCCCGTCCGGTCGAACACCTGCCCGATCCGCATCGGTCTTTCGGTCGCACCGTAGGCGACGGCTTTCGGGCATTGCGGGACTTTCCAGCAGCATCCAGCGTACTGATCGTCGGAATCGCTTGGGGACTTATTGGAGGTAGCTATGATGTGCTCCTCACCGATTACGGGGTGCGGCTATTGCACGGAGGCGGATGGGGTGTCAGTGGCTTATATGTCACCGATGGCACGGGGGTCTTGCTCGGGACCTTCGTGGCACGGTGGATCCGATCCCGTTGGCGCCCCCATGCGTATGGGTTGGCTTACTTACTACAAGGGCTCTTCTGGACATTGTTCGCCGTCAGTCACACATGGAACATGGCGATCCCATGGCTCCTCGCCATGCGGATGGCCAGCGGCCTCATTATCGCATGGGATACGACCCTTCTCTTGGAGACCGTATCTCCGCAGCTTCACAGTCGGGTTTACAGTTTACACAACGCTACCTACGGTGCCGTCGGCAAGCTCTCTTTGGCCCTAACAGCTCTGCTCCTGGCCTTGGCCGGCCCACAAGGCATTGCCGTGGCCGCTGGCGTGGGTTCCATGCTGGTGGGCACGACGTGGTGGGTAGTGATTGGACGGCGATGGCCGCCATCCGCCGCACCGACCACGGAAGGCAGCCAACTCCCTAAGCCGACTTAAAGGGGGTGGGGGGTCACGGGCCTTGGAGTGGCGTCTTAGATGAAGGCGTGGGATCGACCGCCGAAATCACGATTGGTTGGGGCACCTAAGCGAAAGCTCCATCGGCATAGAGAGTCACAGGGTCGACATGTTTTACGAAAAGGTGCGCGCCTTTTTAGTGGCCATTCACGCACAACGACCCGTTTCTATTCCCGCAGAGCAAGTCGTCCGCAAGCAAGCCCGCATCGACGGCATCCTTGATTCGGCGGAAGTCGGACGAGGGATCGAGATGGTCATCCCTGACCTCTAAAGATGACCAAAAGACCGGCCGCTGTGGTCGCCGTAGCGTTCGAGCTGGTGGGATAGAGCACCCCTTTAACCACTTCCCCATCCTACCAGCTCTCATACCTAAATCGTAGACTTAGCTCGCGCCGCTTTCAACCATGGCGGGGAAGGATGCCTGACCCCGAAAAGCTCCCCGAATGCGAAAATCGGTCGCCGCCTAATTGGAATGAAGACTTAGCTTGCCTTCTTAGGCACCCCCAACTTAGGGCCGTGGCCGTAGATGGAGAATAATCGAAAGCGTATCAGGAAAATAATAGGGTGGTAAAGCGTAGCCCTGTTTAGCCGTCGGCCATCCCACATAATGGTTGGTCTGATACTCGTTGAAGGATGTGCCCCAGACTAAACTGACCACCGGCAACTGACGATAGAGGATCTGCTGCAGTTGGTTGACGACGGCCTTTTGCGCCTTCGGGTTTGATGTCTCTTGATATTTCAGCAGCAATTGGTTCGTCTTAGGATTTCTCCATCGTTCCCAGTTCGTCGAGGCCACCTGCCCCACGGGTGCCGAATTCTGAGAGGACAACAGCTGGTCATAGATCAAATAGGGGTTGGGGTACGTAGTTAATCGGTTGAGGGCCATGTCGAAATGACCGGTTTCCGTATCGTTGGTCCACGTCGACACGGAAGGGGTTTCGACCTGAACTTTGATTCCCAATTTTCCAAGTGAGCTGGCAATGATTTGACAATCCTGAATGTAGTCGGTCCAACCCGTAGGCACTTCAATGGAGATGGTGAGTTGTTTTCCGCCGGGCCCTAGCAGTTGACCTTGCGAATTCTTTTTCAAGCCCATGCTGCGAAGGAGCTGAGCCGCTTTGGCGGGATCGTAGCGGTAAGGATACTTTGCCTGTAAGGACTTGTCCAGCCACTGCGCCTGCATCGTGGGCGGAAGTTGAGACTGATTGGCAGGCAGCATGTATCCATACTCGCCATTTTTGGAAATATTGGGTCGACTGATGGCGTAGGCCACCGCTTGGCGAAATTTCAGATGGTTAAATGGATACTTGGTAAGGTTCATGAACAGGTTGACGGGAACGCCTTGAGGGTACCAGTAATGGTAAAATTTGGGGTTAACCCGGGCGTACACCTTTTGGATATTAGGCGTAAACAGCGCTGCCTGGTCAAACTTGCCCTCGGCCAATTGCAGATCAGCCGTCGTGTTGGAGGTCAGCGCCATCGAGGTGATCGCTGGCACGTGCACTCTTGCTTTCTGCCAGTACAACGGGTTGGCCTTCAGCGTATACGACTCTGCGCTAAAGTGTGCCAATACGTAGGGGCCGGTCACGACAGGACTGGGGTTGGTAAACTTGGTGGGGTTGGCGATGTGACTCCATTGCGCCTTGTTGACGATGTAGGTGGTCGCAATGAAGTACCAATCGGGAATGTTCGGCTTGCTAAATTTAAACGTCACTACGTCGCCCTTAGCAGAGACTGATTTCATGTCCGTCCAAACCCCATTAAGATCGAGCGCGGGATATCGATGGAGCAAATCAAAAGTGTAGACCACGTCGGCCGGGGTAAGTGGCTTGCCGTTACTCCACTTGACCCCTTTACGAATGGTGAATTGCAGTTCGGTAGAGGTTACCCATTGGTAACTGGTAGCCAGCCATGGTGATTGTTTGCCATTTAACATGTTAACCATATAGAGCGGCTCGTACATGTAACTGTCGCCAAGAAGATGCGTGGGTGAAAAGGGGTTGAAATTCTCGGTAAAACCAGGGGAACCAAACTCGATGCCTAGGGTCAAGGGCGGTTGCGACTTGGCTGCGGCTCGCGGGGCCGCCATAGCCAGACCGCCACTGAGCAACAGGGCCGTTGAAGCTAAAACCATCGCACGGGCGGAAATGGAGGGATTTCTCATGGGCTACTCCTCTCATACGTTCGACCAGATAATGACATGTTCAGGATACAAGAATATATTATTCGTTTCTGATGAATATCGTCAATGTAGGCGAGCGTTACTACATCATCCAAAATTCCAAAAAAAATGTCCCGCTT
>JAKAAL010000416.1 GCA_021802375.1 Bacillota bacterium
TACGAACGATCTCTCTTTGTCGTGCTCAAAGGAATCGTCATCAGCGCTTCGTCAAGCCGCGCCTCATCTTGACAGTTTGGCGGGGTGGAGTTACAGTACACGTAAGAGGTCACTATACCTTGCGAAAGGCAATGACCGGGAAGAGTACTTTGGTTGACCGTATTTTAGAGAGTCGCCCAAATGGTGCAAGGGAGACATACGAACGCCAAAGGAATGGGCCCGTGAGCTTCCAACCGAAAAGCGCAGTAGGCTTGGGCGGATTCTTCCACCGTTAACCGGGAAGGCGATATCGGAATTCCCGTTAGGGCGTGTTCCCGTATCGGTCAAGTGAGACCGCTTCGGTCTAATCAGGGTGGCACCGCGGAGAAAACCTTCGTCCCCAAGGGGAGAAGGTTATTTTGATCTGCGGGAGGCGTGATATGGAACCCAATGACTCAACTACACTGTGGCGCGGAGACGGACCGCACTTAGCGGTCGTCAAGCGCTTTACCGTCGACCAATTGACCCCAATATCTGCGTTTATTCGCTTGCGCCCTTTAGGTGCGCGTGCGCTTTTAGAAAGTGTAGAAGGCGACTTAAAGGTGGCGCGCTACTCTTTTATTGGTGTCGGCGCCAAGGCCGTGCTCTACCACCGCGACCATCAAGCCGTGGTCGAATCGGATCAGTGGTCTTCGGTAGACGACGACCCGATGACGCTACTGCGCCAAGGGAATGCCCGATTTCGGGTGGCGGTACCTCCGTCGGTCGAATTGCCATATCCCGGTGGAGCACTAGGCTACTTTGCTTATGATTGGGTGCGAAGGCTGGAACATCTACCGTCCGTTCATGCCCATCAAGGTCCCGATTGGGAGTGGTTCTGGCCGCAAGTCGTGGTCGCTTTTGACCACCATCGCCATACGGTGGCGATCATCTCGGAAGCACCGGTAGACCAGGAAGTCGAGGCCCGCGAACGGTTGCAAGCGGTGGAGGCGGCGCTGCGCTCGTCGTTAAACTGGCCTTCTCCCATCGTCAGGCGCGTCTCCCCAATCACTTCGAACTTGGATCGCGAGCAGTATCACGAGATGGTCGAGGAGGCCAGGCAATATATCTATGCGGGTGACATTTTTCAGGTGGTGCTGTCGCAAAGACTCACCAGCGCCATTGATGGAGATCCCTTTCATCTCTACCGCAAGCTCCGGCTAGTAAATCCATCGCCGTATTTGTTCTACTTTGAAGGGTCTCATAAGACCCTGGTTGGGGCTTCGCCGGAAGCGCTAATTCGAGTGTCCAACGGTTCAGTGGTCAATCGCCCGATCGCCGGAACTCGCCATCGTGGCGCGGATGCCGATGAGGATGAAGCCCTATGGCAAGATCTGATGCATGATGCCAAGGAGCTTTCGGAGCATACCATGTTAGTCGATCTAGCCCGTAATGATTTGGGCCGCGTCAGCCAATATGGGTCCGTGGCGGTGAATGAATTGATGGTGCGCGAATCGTATTCTCACGTGATGCACATCGCGTCCGAAGTTAAAGGCCGTCTTCGACCAGAACATGACGCCTTGGACGCGCTGGCGGCCAGCTTTCCGGCAGGAACCTTGAGCGGGGCCCCGAAAGTGCGGGCGATGGAAATCATTGAAATGTTGGAACCCGATGCTCGCGGTGCCTACGGGGGAGTGGTGGGCTATTTCTCTCATCGAGGGGATCTAGATACGTGCATCGCGATTCGCACGCTAGAAGTAGCGCCTGATGGGCAGGTGGTCGTTCAAGCGGGGGGCGGTATTGTGGCCGACTCTGATTCCGAGAAGGAACGGCGAGAGTCATTCAATAAAGCTGCAGCGCCCTTATCGGTCTTAGAGGCCAACGAGGAGGCATGGCTGTGATTTTGATGGTGGACAACTACGATTCGTTTACCTATAACCTCGTGCAATATTTGGGTATTTTAGGCGAGGACCTGACCGTCGTCCGCAATGACGACGCCGATGTCGAGACGCTGGCCGCCCTTAACCCCGATCGGGTCGTCATTTCACCCGGACCGGGACGCCCCCAAGACGCGGGGGTGATTGTGCCGCTGATTCGCCGTATGGCGCCAGAAGTTCCTATTTTAGGGGTCTGCCTGGGGCACCAAGCAATTGTTGAAGCATTCGGCGGCGAAGTGGTGCCTGCCGTCCGTCTGATGCACGGCAAAGCGGATCAAGTTTATCATAAAGGGCGGGGGCCGGAGTTGTTCGATCAGGTTGGCGATGGATTTTTAGCTGGCCGCTACCATTCTCTTGCCGTGCACTTGGGGCCAGGGATTCCGATCGAGGTGCTGGCCGAATCAGATGATGGTACGGTGATGGCGGTCCGCCACCATCGCTATCCTACCTATGGCATTCAATTTCATCCAGAGTCGATCTTGACTCCGGACGGCATGCAAATACTGCGAAATTTTCTAAAAATATTACCTCCCGCGAGGGCGGTAAAGGGCGATGGCCAACGAAATCAGGAAGGAGGGACAATGTGAGTATTTCGATGACGAAAATCCTTAACCAATTGGCCGAAGGCGAGCGATTGCCCCAGGCGGTAGCGGAAGAGGTGATGGACCTCATTATGGTAGGGGAAGCGACGGGTCCCCAAATTGGCGCTTTGTTAATGGCTCTTCGCATGCGTGGGGAGTCGCCAGAGGAAATTTCAGGGTTTGCCCGCTCGATGCGACGTCATGCGCTGCCCGTGGCCATTGCTCGCCGTCCGATTGTAGATACCTGCGGCACGGGCGGGGATGGCTCGCATAGCTTTAATATCTCTACGGTAGCGGCCCTGGTTGCGGCGGGAGCGGGTGCGAGCGTGGTCAAACATGGAAATCGCGCGGCAAGTTCGAAGAGCGGAAGCGCTGATTTGCTGGAAGCGCTAGGAATCCAACTTAGTCCTGAACCTTCCGTGTTGATGCGTATGGTCGAAGAGACGGGATTTGGCTTTTTATTTGCCCAAAGCGTGCATACCGCTATGAGGTATGCGGCACCCGTCCGTCGTGATCTGGGAATACGCACGGTGTTTAATTTGCTCGGGCCCTTGACCAACCCCGCTGTTCCCGAATTTCAGGTGATTGGAGTCTTTGACGCGAGTCGAATTCAATTAATGGCGGAGGCGCTGGTCCGACTGAACGTGGATCGTGCCCTGGTCGTACACGGTGATGGGTTGGACGAGGTCACCTTGTCCGGAGTGACTCAATACGCCTTAGTCGACGGCGGAAACATCGTAACCGGCGAGTGGACTCCTGAGGACTTCGGGTTGCCGGGATATTCCAAATCCTCCGTGATTGGGGGGGATCCGACCGTCAATGCGGAAATTTGCTTGCGCCTTTTGGCAGGCGAGCCCGGTCCCTATTTGGATGTTGTGTTAGCGAATGCCGGCGTCGCGCTCTATGCCGCTCGCATGGTGGATAGTCCTTGCCAAGGAGTGCGCGTAGCGCGGGAGTCGGTGACGAGCGGCAGCGCGGCTCGGGTATTGGCACGCCTGCAAGAGCTTTCTGGTGGCGCGCGCACGGCGTCGTAAGAGATGGAGTCTCGGGGAGGTAGCGACGTGTTTTTAGATGACATTGTGGCGTCAGTTGAGGCGCGGGCAGCTTCTTGGCGACGTGAATCAGAGACCATTAAAGAACGGGCGGCGCACGCGGTAGAAGCCCGGTCACTCCTGAAGCGGATGGCAAGCGCCCGTGCCATGGGAGTGATCGCGGAGTGTAAGCACCGATCACCCTCTAAAGGATGGCTCACCGAGCATTACGACCCCGTGGCCCAAGCCATGCACTATCAGACTCTTGGCGCAACGGCGATCTCGGTCTTAACCGAGCCAGAGTTCTTCGCCGGCTCGATGGACCACCTGGCGCGTGTGCGCCAGCGAACGGATCTTCCCGTCCTTTGTAAAGATTTTGTCCGCGACCCGATTCAGATATGGCAGGCGAGAAGCCATGGTGCGGATGCCGTGCTTCTGATCGTGCGCATTGTACATGACGCTAGGCAGCTAGGCGATTTAAAGCAACTGGTGGAAGCCCTTGGGATGGATGCCTTAATCGAAGTGCACTCCCAGCAAGAATTGGAGATAGCGCTATCGGTGGATGCGCGGTTAGTCGGAGTCAATAACCGAGACCTGGACAGCTTTCATACGAGCCTAGAGTTTTCTGAGCGCATGGCGGCCTATCTTCCTCAAAACGTGCTGGCGATTAGTGAAAGCGGCATTCGTACCGCCGCCGATATTGAGCGCTTAAAGAATTTCGGTTACCGAGGGGTGTTGGTGGGGGAGGCGCTCATGCGAGGTCATCGCGTGCTGGAGGATATGGGCATATGAGTGGGCCAGTGGTGAAAATTTGCGGGATCAGGACGGCGGAAACCGCGCGCTTGGCCTGGCAAGCGGGCGCGGACTTTCTCGGCTTGGTGTTTGCGCCTAGTCCCCGCCAGGTCGACGAAAAGGGAGCTCGGACCATTGTCCGTAGCGTTCCTGGACGTTATATCGGGGTGTTCCGCGATATAACGCGACTGGAGAGCTTGGCGGAGATAGCCGACCAAGTGGGTCTCTTTGGCGTTCAGTGTCACGGGCGCTGTCCTGAAGGATGGACCGGCTGGGCCAAGGAGCAAGGGATGATGGCCATTGCCACCGATATTACGGTGGTTGGCGCTGACGTCTGGCTGTTGGATGGTCCGCGGTCCGGGTCGGGGATTGCCTGGGAGTGGGCTCTTCCGCATCAGGGGGGACCATATTGGATATCGGGTGGTCTTCGCCCGGAAAACGTCCGACGGGTCGTCGATCACTTAAAGCCAAGCGGAGTCGACGTTTCCACCGGGGTGGAGCGAGATTATCAAAAAGATCCCGAACTCATTGCGCAATTTATTAAGGAGGCTAAGGCGTGCCCACAATGAAACGCGTGCCCGATGCGTCGGGAAGGTTTGGTCCGTTTGGCGGGCGCTATGTTCCGGAAACCTTGATTCCCGCACTCGATGAATTGGAGTCAGCGTATCGTCGCTGGCGTATGGACCCGGAATTCAAGGCAGAACTCCAAGAATATTTGAGAAATTATGTAGGCAGACCCACTCCACTACGTCGGGCGGATCGCATGAGTGAAGCCTTAGGGTTT
>JAKAAL010000417.1 GCA_021802375.1 Bacillota bacterium
TCCGTGGGCAGTGAGATCCAGTACACCGCGGTAAGAACGATAAAAATCATCTTCCCAACACGAACGATACAAAGAACATTTTTTACAGACAGTACCTACGACCGTTTCCACCAGGTTGGGTTCAGGAGGCGCTGACTCTTCCTCGATGCGAAAGGCTCGCGCCATTTCGTCCATGACGGTGCCTATTTGCTTCATTCGTTTAGAGACCGAGTTCAAGGATTCCCCAGTAACCAGCGCCTCTGCCCAGTCTTTGGCCAAAGGCACCACGGCTGACGGAATAGCTTGAATTAACGCGGCGGCGATCGCCAAAGAGACCCAGTATTGGGTCAAATGCGTGGGGACTCGAATGACCACCGCGTACAAAATAAAGCCCATTAAGAGTCCTAGGGTTCCTAAGCGCCACTGGCGTGTCGCAAACCATCCAGCAAAGAAACCGGAAGCTACCAAAATACCGATGCCCCCCACCGGATCCGAACCCCGGACCGCCAACGTGAAGCCTAAAGTAGCCCCGGCCACCGCTCCGCCGGCTGGGCCACTAGCAATGGCTGCACTTAGAATCACGATCCCGCCCAAGACCACCCCCGGCAATACCGGACCTACCGTCCATCCCTCCAACCCGGCAATGACACATCCTAAAGCAGCCAGCCCCAAGGTAAGAGTCCCTTCACTGCCATAACCGAGGGAAATTCTGTCGATCTCCTGTTCCAATCCCCAATAAAGAAAAACAGATCCGGCCCCGACTAATGCAGCAATGAGAAAGACAAAGGGTGTGCCTACCTGACCAATCAAAAAAGCGCCCCCGGCTCCAAGGGGTACCAAAATCCAGCGCAACCACACGGTATGCCGCCAACGCCAAGGCAATGGGAGCAGAAGAATGCCGGCCGCAAGCACCAACAACGGCATCCAACCGGCCGCCATCACCGTTCCAACCATCCCCCCGATCACAAAAGCTCCCAACACGCGCCGCCACCTGGGCCAAATCACGACCAGAAACACCCATAAAAATGGGGCGGCATGATGATATAGCAAGGCTTGTCCCACAACAAATCCTAGCAGCCCCATACCGCCTTTAAGAACCAAGAGTCGGGTGTGGTCGCTGACCGAACCCTTGGGGACCGCTGATGGTTTTATTACCCGTGTGTCGCCAATCACAAAAACCCCTCCGTCCAACCCTCACGGGTACTGTAACGGAGAGACACCACTAAATCTGTTAAAGATTGACGACCCTGCATCAAGACTTGTCGACAAGATCCTCATCTGTGGCCTTCCCACAACACTGCGGTAAGGCCAACAGCAGAGACATGAAGCCGCAATAGACGCCCCGTCAACCCGGCTTTTGGCTGCCCGTGATGCAAAATCAACTCGGCAATGGTCGTAATCAGTCTCTTTCCTAACGCTAACCGAAACAAATCGCAATGCCGCGGCATATGCCCACAAAGCGCGATCCGAGCAACAAAAAAATACCACATGACAACTCTATGTCTGTCCAAAGGGTTGAGCGTTGGTGAAGGCAGAAACGGCGCCACCCGCCATAACCAGGAACTCCTGCTCCAACGGTAAAACCGCCTGAACCCAACCTGGTGGAAACGGTCGTAGGTACTGTCTGTAAAAAATGTTCTTTGTATCGTTCGTGTTGGGAAGATGATTTTTATCGTTCTTACCGCGGTGTACTGGATCTCACTGCCCACGGAGAGAAAGAAATTTTAACAGCAGCGCATTTGGAAGGTGATCTGAAACGTCGTTGTATAAAGCCGGATGCATTGGCCCAGGCTGCCAATTTGGCGGTTAACAAAGAACGGGATCGGGCACGCCTCGCTCTGCGTGTAAGAGAAAGCCGGGCGTTGGCTGAATTGCAACTGAGCGGGATTGCAGAGCTGATTGGGGACATGGCGGAAGATCCAGCGACCCAAGAGCGACGTCGGCAAAAAATGAGAACTATACTTCACCTAGATTACGTGGCGGGCGTTGCCAAACGGCCGCGCAAGGGAGGCGTGGTGACCGGCGATGCGGATTTGGTATGTAAACTCAACGAGACCCAAGTGGTATTTGGATTGTCCGATGGGATGGGTGTTGGGCCTCGGGCTGCATGGGAGAGCGGGACTGCCATGTCGTTGCTGGAACAATTGTTGATCGCAGGATTTACCCAAGCACGTGCGGTTCGGGCTGTGAACACCACATTGTTGCTGCGTTCCGTGGACGACCATTTTGCCACCTTAGATCTTCTGTTGTTGGATTGTTCAGCTCGTGGAGCGGAATTAGTTAAGGTTGCTGCGGCACCTACGTTCATTAAACGCGGATCGCGGGTAGAGATTATTCAGGGGCACAGCTTACCGGTCGGCATCATTCAAGACGTTCAGATCGATCCGCTGTACCGCATTTTGGAACCAGGCGATTTGATTGTGATGGTGACTGATGGCGTGTTGGATCGGGAACCGTTGCAGGCCAGCGAAGAGCGGTTGCGTCAATTTTTAGCAGAAGTTTCGATTGAAGACGGCCAAGTCTTGGCGGAAACTATTTTAAGCTACATGTTAGGCGGAACCGAGGACGGCCGCGATGATGCGTCGGTGCTGACCATTCAGATATTTGAGCACGGCAAAACACGCGCTAACACAGGTTCCACTAAGTCAGGAGAGTGGCAACGCATTACCCCCCAACCCATCCGTTCCAAACCCAAAACCCGAAAGTTTTTGGTAAACTACACGGGAAGCAAATACTAACGGGGCGGTTGGACCTATGGGGCAAGATCCTCTTGAAGAAAAATTCTTGACGGCTATTCGCAGGCTTTGGCCACAAGGGGTGCCGCTGGTGGTGGCAGTTAGCGGTGGCTCCGATTCTATGGCCTTGCTGACACTGCTGATGGCGACCTTGTCCCAATGGCCCTCGTTTATCCATCCCATTCACATTGATCATGGTCTTCGCGAACAGTCGGCCGCCGATGCTGAGTGGGTGGTGTCCTACGTACACCAAAAATGGGGACTTTGGGTTGCAGTGAAGGAAGTGGACGCCACCCCCAAGACGGCTCACGAATCCGTCGAAATGGCGGCACGCCGTGCCCGCTATCAGGCATTGTATCAGTATGCCGAGGAATTCGGTCACAATACCCGGATCGTATTGGCACACCAGTCAGATGACCAAGCAGAAACCATTTTAATGCGCATTTTGGTGGGGACCGGCATCGAAGGATTAAGCGGGATGAAACCGGTTCAGGGCCAGGTGATACGGCCGTTGCTGGAGTTTAGCCGCGAGGACCTTCGACAATATCTTAGAGCACGAGCCATATCATGGCAAGAAGACGAAACCAATTCCGATGTAAAGTGGGTTCGTAATCGGATTCGCCACCGGGTGTTGCCGTTTTTAAGGCAAGAAGTCAATCCTAAACTGTCGTATGCGCTGATACGGCTGGGGAAACAGGCCAGTGAGCTGTCAAATTGGATTGACAACGCTGTGGACCAGTTTTCCAGTGAGCACCACATTGACGTTTCGCAACCCTCTGTCACCATCCCACTGACGAATTCCATGTTACCGAGGCCGATCATCGCGGCAATGCTGTCCCGATACGGTATTGCCCATGGACTACGGTTGTCGGCGCGCCAAATTAACGCTGCCCTAGTCGGGGATACCACATGGCCTAAAGGATTTCGGGTCATGCATCGTGAAGGCGCGCTTCATCTCACGGTTCCCAAGCCAAGGGATCCGGTCTTTTCTGATTGCGTACCGGTGGAATTGCCGGAAAAAGGTCGTCTTCCCTGGCTGGGAGGGCATCTAGAGATTGGAACCCAAACTTGGCCATTTGGGAACCAGGAAAGATACACGGCGGCGATTGACCACGCGCGATGGCCCCTCTTGGCCATCCGTTGTTGGCAGCCGGGGGATAACATTCGACCCTTGGGAATGCGCGGTACCAAAAAATTGCAAGATGTATTTTCTGACTGTAAAATTCCCCGTTTCTGGCGCCATCGCTGGCCAGTTGTGATTGGGCGCTCCGAAGGGGAATTTCGGGTGTTGGCGGTAGTGGGTCTAGTCATTGATGAAGAAGCAAAAGCATTGCCAGGGGCGCTGGTTCATGGCATCTCTTGGTATCCTGATATAGAAGACGAGTAGAGCAAAATCAGTTCTAGAAAATAATGTGATATAATGACAAAAGCCATTATGGGTCCATTGGAAAGGAGGCTCTTCCGTGACAAATCGCTGGGTCCGTGGAGCCCTAACCATTATTTTATCGGTCCTCTTCATTGTAACATTATGGGAACTGACAACCAGTCAAACCAGTTCGGTCCCCCAAGAATCCTATAGCCAGATGCTGGCATTGGCGCAAACGGGCCAATTGTCAACGGTACGGCTCGATTCGCAAAATCATGTGGCGTATGCCACCACCACAAACGGCAAAAAATTTGAGACAACCTATGCCACTGAGGGCACGGCCACTTTGGCCAACCAACTGGTGAAAGACAAGGTGGTAGTGACTATTATGCCTCCGGCCACCACCTCGTTTTGGTTAAGTTTGCTCGGCGATATTTTACCGTTTTTGATTATCGTGTTCATGCTCTATTTGTTCTTAAACCAGTCGCAAGGCGGCGGCAGCCGCGTCATGCAATTTGGCCGCTCACGAGCCCGTTTGCATACGGATGATCGTCGGCGCGTAACTTTTGACGATGTTGCTGGGGTGGATGAAGAAAAGCAAGAGTTGGCTGAGGTTGTGGATTTTTTACGATATCCTAAAAAATATCTGGAATTGGGTGCCCGAATTCCCAAAGGTGTGTTGCTGTCCGGGGCTCCGGGGACCGGAAAAACATTGTTGGCACGGGCTGTGGCCGGAGAAGCCGGGGTCCCTTTCTTCTCCGATAGCGGGTCTGATTTTGTGGAAATGTTTGTCGGTGTGGGAGCTTCTCGAGTTCGCGATTTGTTCGATCAAGCCAAGAAAAATGCTCCGTGCATCGTATTTATTGATGAAATTGATGCCGTGGGCAGAATGCGTGGGGCGGGTTATGGTGGCGGCCACGATGAGCGGGAGCAAACCTTAAACCAGTTGTTGGTGGAAATGGACGGATTTGGCATTAATGAAGGAATCATTATCATCTG
>JAKAAL010000418.1 GCA_021802375.1 Bacillota bacterium
GGGCCTGATCCCAAAGGGGTACGGCGGCCGGATACATGGGATTCATGACGCAATTTGCTATAATATTTGGGGCCTTGCTACCGCGGCTGCTGGGCAACACGACGGTATATTGGGCCATGGCTGGGTTTCTGGTAGCTGGCTGGGCCGTCACCCAGTGTGGAGTCCACGAAGAGGACTCGCGACAGGGGACTCTCTTTCCGCCGACGACCCCGAGGATCCGAGACATGTGGATCTCGCCCCGGGAGTATCCGGATTTCTGGTGGGTATTCGGCACGCGATTACTGGTAATGCTCGGGTTTGCCACACTCGAAAACTACTTGTTCTATTATCTCAAGTTTACCGCCCGAATCAACAATCCCGAAGGTATTGTCTTTAATATATTAGCGCTTCTAACTCTCGGCTCTTTGGTATCCGTGCTGGCCGCCGGGTGGCTGAGTGACCGCCTAGGGAAAAGAAAGAGTCTAGTGGTCATCGGCGGCAGTCTCATGGGTCTCACTGCGCTCGTGTTCGCAGTCACCACCAACATCACGCTGATCCTAATCATGGGTGTCGTGTTTGGGTTTGGTTATGGCATTTACTTGTCGACCGATTGGGCTTTGGCCGTAGACGTCCTGCCCGCAGGTCGGTTAGAGGGCCGGAGCATGGGGCTTTGGCAAGCCTCATTTAACCTCGCTCAGGTCGGCGCCGGACTCATTGCCGGCGCCTTGATTGCACCCCTCACCCAGCTTAGTAACTTGGGGATCGCGTATCGTATCTTGTTTATTGTCACCTTTTTATATTTCATCGTAGGGTCCTTATTCATTCAAAAGGTCAAAAATCGCTCGTTAGTACCCTGATTACGCTGAGAGGTCTTCCAAAATCGGACCTCTTGGTTTGCCATAGCGCTGCACCAAGATCACCCCGGCCAACACGAATAAACCGCCAATCCAGACCGGCCATCCCGGTACCTGGTGGAGCATGACCCAACTCAATCCGGCAGCCAAAATGGGGCTTAGATAAAGGAATGGGGTCACCTGATTGGCATCCGCGTGTGCCAGAGCAATGTTCCAGGTTAGGTAAGCCACGGCAGCCGGGAAAATCCCAATGTACACAACCCACCCAATTGAATTGACAGTGGCCGCCGACAATTGGTTGAGAAAACCGTGCCAATAAAGTAGCATCGGGAGCGTGCCCGCCCAAGTTACCCAAGCCGTAACGTCAAGAGTGCGGTACGTAGCTAGTAACGGCTTTTCGACGATAAAGTAGATCGACGTGGCCACCGTCGACAAGACAATGAGCAGCGCGTCGCTGTGAAAAGACGAACCAAACCCCGTGATCACCAGGACTCCGAGAAAGCTTATGACAACCCCTAGCCATCCTAACCGGGTATATTTTTCCTTCAACCATTGTGAGGCAAAAATAGCCGAAATGATGGGAGCACCGGCAATAATGAAGCTCGCCGTCGCAGGATTTACGGTCTGTTCACCAATCGACAACGCCGTATGATAAATCGTCAATCCCACCACACCACTAACAATGACCCGAGGCCAAGTTTTACGGGGCAGCGGCCTGATCTTGAACACGGGCACCAGGACAATAAACACCAGGCTGGCCACCAGAAATCGCAATAACACCAAATGGTAGGGATTAAACGATCCGAGCCCTATGCGAATGCCGACAAATGCCGAAGACCAAAAGACTACGGTAATCAAAGCGGCTAGGTAAGCCTTGCGGCTTATTGTCACAAGTGTTCCCCCTCGACAGGCACTTTGGGCACTTTCCATGCCTTCGTGCACCATGCTGTTCGATTGTATCACGTGTCTGCCGACTCTTTAGCAAAGACCTGAATGCGGACCTCGACCACCTGATGTCGTCCTCGGAATCAAGAACAATAGAAGCCCTCTCCGGTATCTGCGAAGACTTTAAGTGAGATTCAGGTTACGAGGCAGGATTTCCCGGCTTCAAAGACGAACCATGTATAAGACGTCACACCTCGGGGGAGAGAATCTGTCATGGGCCATCGAGTAAGGTCACGCCGGGTCTTGGCAACTTTTGTGATGGGAGCCACCCTACTCACCGGTGGAAGCATTCCACATCCGAACCGCGGGGCACCGATCCGGCGCTTCTTGGCACTCTCACACGTAGAATCGCCCGCCTTAGTCACCGTGCAGGCGACTCCTTCAACCGAAGTGATTGGATCCCCCAACTTATTGCCTGGTGCTCAAGTCCGGCTTGCGGGATCCATGCGCGGCAATACCTTGTGGGCCACTCGCATTGAGATTCTGGATTAGTCGCGGCCTTTATAGCGCTCGCGTGGCGACCAACAGCTAAAGATCCACCGCGGCTTGGTCTCCCAACCCAGCCGTGAACGGAAAAAGACTCCGGGTGATTGGTGTTGAATCCAGACGCAGGTGGCACAATAGTGTACCGACTGAGCTCGATCACCTGATTTTTTGCTCCGTTTGTCTTCCATGGACAGCCCCCCGATGTCCCCGTCGACACCGATGTTCGATTTTTTCTCGGCCCATTCCTATGGTACCATGTGTCGAAGATGATAGGAGGTTTTGATTTTGGTCACAGATCCGAGCCGCGGGTGGCTCATCACGCATCAAAATTGTTTGGACGGCGCAACGGCCGCCCTAATCGGGATGACTTGCCGATTATCTCCGATCTTCACCGAACCCGATCGGGTCAGTCAGGCCCTTGCCGCGCTACCCGACAACGTGCCCGTGTATATGGCCGACGTATCGCTCCCGGTGTCCGAATGGCCTGACCATCGTAAGCGGGTCACCCACCTCATGGATCATCATCAAACGGCACGTTTTCTCCAGGACGACCCCAAAGCCACCATAGACATGTCCCATTCCGGTGCCGTGCTAATGTATCAATTTTCGATATTAAACGGATGGTTGATGCCCAGCTCCCAGTGGGAAAGACTAACCCGAGCCGTTGAACGCTACGATCTATGGCAGCCGCAACACGGACCCGGCCAGGACCTCAATCGCCTATTTAGGGCGCGGGGATTTGAATGGTATCATTCCCGATTTGGACAGGGTTGGGCGCCCTTCACTGCGGAAGAGGCCGAGCACCTCGCTACCATCATCTTTGATGAAACCGCATTCATCACGCATCATGTGGCAGCGTCCCAGCTCCTTACGGCTGGGCCCTTCACTCTGGCAGGGGTGTTTTTAGACGATGATGGCCCTGTCAACGAAGTGGCCCACACCCTTTTGGAACGTGGGGTCGACCTTGTGCTATTCCTGAAGCCAGACGGCCGACTCTCGACACGCACCCGCCCCCCTATCGATGCTGCCCAGTTAATGGAGACCCACTTTGGCGGTGGTGGCCACGCGCGCGCTGCTGGGGGGCGACTCGCCGCAGGCCAAGTCGGCTCGCCAGAGTCCCTTACATCATCGCTTCAGGAGATTCGCCAAATTATTGCGCCCTAACCGCCAACACTAGCTTACCCAAGGTCTGATTGCTCGCCAAAATACGATGGGCTTCGGCCGCCTCAGTTAAAGGGAGCACCCGGTCGATAATCGGTTTTAAGCGACCTGACGCAAAATCTCCTGTGGTGCGTTCTGCAAATGTCTGCACCAAGCGCATCTTGTCGGGTCGCGGACGAGAGCGCAATGCAGTCCCGCGAATGGCTAGGCGACGGCCGAGAACCTCTCTCAGATCAAGTGGCGCCTCGACGCCGCTTAGTGTGCCTACGACGACCAGGGTACCCCCGGACGCCAACGATTTTAGGTTACGCGCCAAATAGTCCTGGCCAATGAAATCAATGACGGCGTGCACCCCGCGACCGGCGGACCATTCCAAAACTTCTTGAACGAAGTCACTTTCGCGATAGTTCACAGCTAAGCCAGCCCCGAGAGTTTTTACGAACTCAACTTTTTGGGCGGTTCCCGCCGTGGCCGCCACACGAAGTCCGGCACGTGCGGCCAATTGAACGGCAGCGGATCCCACCCCTCCGGCCGCCGCGTGAATGAGGACACGGTCGCCGGGCATCAAACGCGCCTTGTCCCATAGGGCGTCAAACGCCGTAAGGAACACTTCTGGAATGGCACCTGCTTGCGCCCACGTCAACCTGTCGGGCATCATCCAGGCAAGATCCTCGGGACAACTTACAAATTCGGCATAGCCCCCACCTGGCAACAATGCCAGTACCTTGTCCCCAAGGTTAAACCGCGTCACGCGCTCGCCGCGTTCCACCACAACACCGGCACATTCGAGCCCTGGAATTTGATAGCGTGGTTTAGGCTCTGGAGGCGGATAATGGCCTTGTCGTTCTAGAAGGTCCGCTCGGTTTACGGCCGTGGCCTCTACCTGTATTACGATGTCGTCCGGGCCACCATTAGGTGCATCCACTTCGCGCATAGTCAGCACCTCAGGTCCCCCAAATTTCTCCAATACTATCGCCTTCATCACTATTCCCCCTCTTCATCTTAACTAATGAATCTACCGGATTTCGATCCCTCTTTCGGCGACAGGATTCTCTCGGTCTCCCTGAATCATACGAGTTTAGATTCCCGGCATCTAGTCCGGTCCCGTCTCCGGGTGCGCCTTAAAATTGTGATCATTCTGCGACACGCCGAGAAGCCGGGCCCATTTGGGCCCATGGCTGCTTCTTCCAGAAAGATTGCCAACGCCCGGAACGGTGGAGCGCGCGGAGCGTCGCAATCGCTTGGGCACCGGCTTCTACCCAGCGCATACCGCTCCCACATTCGCGTTGTTTTAGCACGGCTTTGCACGCACTCTCGATAATTCCGGATCCGATCGGTAGCCCGGCCGATCGATAGCGCGGATAGTCGAGTCGATCACGATGAACCGCGAAGTAGGCTTGTTGTGTCGCCACTTCTTGCTGCGCCGCCGCCGATAACGGCGGCAAGGCGTTCCACACGGAATCCAGGACCGCACCGCCTTCATGGCGAAGCCGATGGAGAACGTCCTCCGCCCATCCCTGACGGGTTGGGGCATCTTGGGGCCATATCGCATCCGCCGCTGCCCAAATATGTTGACTCGCATGGTAGAAGTCGAGAATTTCTACCCAGGCCTTCCCCGCAACACGTAAGTGCTCCGCTATT
>JAKAAL010000419.1 GCA_021802375.1 Bacillota bacterium
AGTCAGAATATCTCTCTCGGAGTTATCGTCTCCGCAGGAGGCCTCGCCAACGAAGGGCTGATATGGTCGGATGTGCTATCGGGAGACCATCAATGGAGTCAAAACTTTTCTTCGGGTAGCGATGCGATCAACTCCACCGGGGTCATTGCTCCTTACGTCCAAGGGACGGTTACGAACGGTTCTACGGCCCAAACATTGTTCGATCTCCAATTGTTCAGCGCAGGAGGGATCTAAGTGATCGCCGAGGTAAACGTTCAGAATGCCCTGGGCAAGAGGATACGCCCCAGTCGGCAACCATCCTACAAAGGCGAACCGGAGATTCTTTTGGCCGAAAATGTCAAAATGCCTGGCGATCAAATCACCGTTCTCCTTTCTGATTTTCTTACCCTGTTTGGAAACGCTGAATGGTCTTATGCGGCTTTAAAAAGCGCCGACCCCCAAGACACGTGGGGATATCATCCATACTTCGATGCGTGGAAGGCGGAAGGGATTATTTCGTAGTCACCCTCTCGGGCGCGAAGGTACCACAGAAAGGAGACACGATATGACCAAAAAATTGGATCACCTCATCGACCGCATCACGCACGAATACGAGGCCAAGGGATATAGCGAGGAGCATAGCCGCTCCATCGCATGGGCCACGCTGGAGAAAGAGGGCTATGTCGAACGCGAAGGAAAACACATGAAGCTCACTGCAAAAGGCAAAACAGAAATCGAGGGGGAATAGCTCATGGCTGATGAAGAAACTTGGCAAGTAGAGGAGGATGAAACGTGGGAGAACCTGAGCACATCGGAGAAGGAGGAAGCGCGGGAGCTGCTGAAGGCGATCATGGAGGTGGAGAAGAACGAGCCCCCCTCATCGAGCGCATCCGAGCCCGCCGCGCCGAACGAGAAGCTGCGCGAGGAAGTGTTGGCGATTCTGGAACTCCAGAGCCAGCGGTTGGATCAGATCGCGAAGCTGAACGAGGAGGAAGCCCAGGCGAGGCGCCAGGAGTGGGAAGCCGCCCGGCTGGTGATCGCGGACATGAAGGAAGCGATGGAACTCCAGGCGGAGTACATCGAGAAGCTGGACTCGGCAGTGAGCGACCTCGGCCTAGCGACGCAGGCCCTGGTGAAGGCGACGAGCCAGCTAGCCCAGAAGAAGTAAAACCTAAGCGAGGCCGCGGCAGGCCTCGCAAGGAAGTGTCTGAACCGTCCAAGGAAAAACCTAAACTGGAAATCGTCCCCAAAATCACGAAAGAGGATCGTGGCGGGTGGGCGGAGAACCTGAAAACGCTCACGGAGAAGGAAGCCAAGGATCTGCTTAAGCCGTTTTCCAGTGCGCTTGCGGAGATCGGCAAATACGTTGATGAAGTTATTTCGATTACTAACGCCGACGCTGCCCAGGCAAAAATCTGGAGCACCATCACCAAAGAGGAATGGGAAGTCGTAGCGGCAATGCTCATCGAAGATGGGAAGAAGAGCGGTATCATAGCGGTTGCGGTCCGGGCCACGGCCTCGGCCTACACCAGGCTCCAGGTTGGGCTGATTGTGTTGCCTCGTTTGTACGAAACTTATGCGTTTTACGCGGATCATGGAGGATTTAAGTTGTTTCCACAATTAGACAATAAGGAGGAAAAGAAGTGATCAATAACGGAGGATTTACCGGGGGCGGCGGATACGCCTATGTGCGCGACAGGCTCGGGGTGGTGAGCGTGAAAGATTTCGGTGCAAAGGGCGATGGGGTTACCGATGACACGGCGGCGATTCAGGCAGCGCTGGACGTGGGGGGAGTCGTAGAGATCCCGACCGGCACGTACAATATCAGTACCACCTTGTCTGTTGGTCAGAATACGATGATACGTGGCGTCGGCTGGAATAATTCAATCATTAATTATTCCGGGGATACCAGTGCCGTCCAAATAGCCGGGAATAATGTATTCCTAACGAATCTTCTCGTCAACTGTACCGGAACACCAACGTCCGGGGGGGCCATAGCGACAGCCGATGACCTATACGGTGTCTACCTAAGTCGCGTGATGACCCAAGGTGGCTATTATGGTCTCAGCATAGGGTACAACTTGAATACAGTCTGGCTCGATCACCTATATGTCACCGGCTCGTATGGGGGACTCTTTTGTCAGTCAGGCGCAAATGATTCGAATAGCGTGTATCGGGGAGGATCGGTCGGTGTTCAACTAGATAGTGCCAGCGGAGCATTCAATTCTAGCCAGAGTGCCTCCTATGGCCCCCTCGCATTTTGGACAACAAATAGCAAGGGCGTCGACGCTCCCAACATGGGTATTTGGCTCTGGAACTTCCAGTGTAATGTGGAAAGTGGCACTCCACCAACCGGCACCACAAGTGGCAATATATTCCTTCAGAATTGGGCCGGTCAAGTCCATTTATTCGGTTGTTGGGCCACGAACAGCAATTATGGTCTATATGCGCTGGGTGTGACCAACTATTCAACTCCAGCACTGGAAATTCAGGGCGGAACATGGTCCGGAATCATTTTGAACCTAGCCGGTAATCCAGATAATTTGCAATCCATAGTCATTAATGGCGCGTCCATTATTGCACCGGGGGGCAATGCAGGAATTAGTATCGGGCCGAACACCGGATGGATGACATTTACCAATAATCTATTTATCGCATGGTCCACGGGTATCGAATTCACGCAGAGCGGTAATTTCTTTGGACCATTCCATATCGAGGGGAACACGTTCATCGACGTGACGACACCCTTCAATGATGTTAATAATCAGTCTATTTCCGGCCTATATCTCAAGAACAATACAGGTTACAACCCGGTTGGCCCCCTCACGCCGCCTGCTTCACCGTTTGTATCGGGTGCCGTTTATCAAAACACCTCAGGCGTAGTTATGACGATCTACCAACCCGTCTACGCCACGACGAGCGGAACCGCAGGATCCGTTGCCGTGGCCCTTGGCTCCAGCGACACGCCGAGCACGCTTTTTACCGATTACGTGCCCGGCGACACGTCGTCGACGGTGCCTAAGGTTGAGCAACTGCGCGTGCCGCCCGGTTGGTACTATAGCTTCACGGCAACCGGTGCGACGTTGGCCACCGCGACCATTCAGGGCGAGTAACCGAACCCGCGCCGCCTTCATTGCGGGTTCGGTATACTAAAGGCAAGGAGGGAGATTATGGACGCGGACCCCTTTTGGACAGCCCGAGATTATCTCGCGATGCACGACGACATCCGACAATTGAAAAACGCGGTCGGCCAACAACAAACCGATATGGTCGATGTGAAGGCGCAGATTACCAACATGACCGCGATTGCCACGCGGATTCTATTGGTGCTCTCGGCGGCGACGGTTAGCGGAATAGTCGGATTGGCCCTGCTGGTCCTGCAAGGGCGATGAAACGGAGTGTACTATGACCACACCTGCCTATATCCAGCATCGGCTCGGTCCCGTTGTGCCAGGGCTCGCCAATCGACCGGGCGGCGTGTGGGATGTCACGCAACGCGGTGTGGACGCGACCGGGCGGACGGATGTCACGGCGCGGCTCAGTGTCTTGGCCGCCCAAGCGCACGTCGCACGCGCGGCGCTCTATTTCCCTGCGGGGCGGTATTGGATCGCGCATTGGCCGACCTTAGGTACCCCCGTGGCGGGAGTGCCGAGTCTCGTGGGCCAGCGGTGGATTGGTGCGCCGGGATCGATCCTCTACATCACCCAAGGCCTCAGTAAAAGCAAGGCCGGTTGGCATGGCGCGTGGTTTAGCGGAATCACCTTCGCCGCGCCGAATGCCTCGGGCGAAAAGCTCTTCGGTGGCGGATCGCACAATCTCTATTTTGACGCCTGCACGATCCAGGATTGTGCGCCTGCGTTCCTCGACGGCCCTACGGAGTGGGTCACGTTTTACGCCTGCCGATTCACGAGCACCAGCGCGTATACGCAAAGCAATCGATCACCGACCGGGTACGGCCCGTGTACCGGCCAAATTCAACAGACCGTGGGCAACGTGGGCCAGCACTTTACGGTGGCCGCGTGTGCATTCCAGTTTGCTCCACACGGGCAGTCGGGAGCCCTCATTCAGTTGGAAGGCAGCGGACTCATCGGCGATTACCTCATTACCGATAACGACCTGCTCACGGATGAACTTCCAGACTATCTCGTGGACGCCGGGATCGACGTGGAACCCCACCAACCGACTCCCATTACCGATGTCACCATCACGAACAACCGCCTCGCGAATACCCGGATCTACATCGCAGGAGTCACGAACGCGACCATCTACGGGAACGATTTGCGCTTTACCGCCGTGGGGATGCACCCCGCACCGTATCACCCCCCGTTTTGCGGCAATGTGGATACGGGGAAACACCAAGGCAAAACGACAGAGCCCGGGCTCGGCCAAGCGATTCTCGGGTATACCAGTTATGCGCCCAACAAGCCGCCCGCGGGCACGATCACCATTCAACAGAACACCATCACCTATACCGCACAAAATACCACCGTGCCGCCGGTGCCCTTCTTCTTTAGCCAAGGTGGACGGATTGACCAACTGATCATCGCGGACAACATCATCACGCAGCCGCCGCGTGCGGTCTCCGTGGTGGTGGAAGGTCAGACATTTCCGCCGTGTATTGCCTACTTGGAACCGGGCCTGACGACCGGCGGGTGGGGCTCCGTAGTCTTTCGCGACAACACCATCTTTTGGGACGCCGTCGCGACTACGCCGCTGGTCCAAGCGAACCTCGCGCAGGGAGACACCACGCGGATTACCATTCAAAACAACACCGTCCACGGCCTCGATGGGCCTGTGGCGCATCTGGTAGGCTATGATAAAAACACGAACCCCGGGGTGACCGGGGTAGACCAATCGATTGTCAACGGGAATATCCCCGCCGCCGCCAATACGGTGGTGCGGACGTTTCACCGCTTCAAACCTTTCACGCCAGGCGTGTCCGCTACCGCCGCGTGGTATACCAACCCTCTCGTGTGGGGCGGTGCGGCCACGGTGGGCGCGTTAGGATATGGTGTATGGGCACGCACTCGCTGCCGTTGGCCGTTTGGCTCCTCCTAAGCGAGCGGCGGTTCGGCCCATG
>JAKAAL010000420.1 GCA_021802375.1 Bacillota bacterium
CTCACGATGCAGGACCCAAAACTCGATTCTCCGCGGAGGGCTAGTCCTTACGGAGACCGGAATTTCACCGGCTCGAAACGGTCAGCTTTCTTGGCGCACCGAAACTCAAGTATATTGAGCAACAGGATCCCCCCGATGGACCCCTACGGGGTCAGCGCCTGATACAGCGGTCAGTCAAGCTCGCCGCGCCGGGCGGGTAACAGGTCTCTAAACCTGAAAGGGCAGGGAAAGAGCCATCCAAGCGGAGTGCCTGGTCGGAAGCCTCCTGGGGCGTTGCGCATCGCGATATTAAAGCACAAAATAGGGAGAGGCTGTCAGGGAGGCGATATTATGAAACTTCCGGACTTTACGGCCAAAGATTATCATGGCCAAACGGTTACGCTGCGAGATCTTTTGGCCAGGGCCCCGGTCGTCCTGGTTATGCTGCGGGGATTGGGGTGACCGTACTGTCGCAGGGAACTCGTGGAGCTCCAAGCGCGTGAGCAAGACTTCAGTGCCGTCGGGATTTCGGTCGCGGTAATCGGTCCGGACACGGCGGACTCGTTTGAACGGACATTTTCTCAGCGCCATCTGGGATTTATCGGCCTTCCCGATCCTTCCCATGAGGTGCTGGAACGCCTAGGACAACCCGTGGCCTGGTGGACGATGGGCCGAATGCCTGCGGCTTTGGCGGTGGATTCTTTAGGTGAGGTAGTGTGGAGCCATCGAGGCCGATTCCCTTGGGATTTGCCGAACTGGGACGCGTTAATTGCGGCCGTCGATGGTCGTTCGTAGGCGGCTCGCGTTTTGCTATGAATTGGACAACATGGAGGAGATTGACGATGAAACTTGTAAGTTCGATGGTCAGTGGGCATCCCCAATGGTTTTTACGAACGGAGCGCGGTGATTACAGTGGTCATGGACTGAAGCGTTCGCTGGGGCTTGACCTGGAGCCGGGCGACCTTACCTCAGCCCTCGCCATGACCCGGGGGTTTTTGGAAACCTTGAAGGAAGCAGAGACCCGGGTGCTCCAGCGGGGAGTTGAGCCGGATGCCAGTCATTTAACCCTTTTGGCTCCCGTGCCTCGACCCGGCAAAGTCATTTGTGTCGGGTTAAATTACCGTCCCCACGTGGCTGAATCGCAAATGGACGTTCCCAAAACGCCCGTCCTGTTCAATAAATACCAAAACGCGGTGGTGGGTCCGAACGCGGTGGTTAGCCCTCCCCGTGACGCCACGCAACTAGATTATGAAGCAGAACTGGTCGTCGTTATCGGCAAGAGCGCTTCCAAGGTCTCGGAAGATGCAGCTCTCGATTACGTCTTTGGCTATTTGAATGGCAACGACTTGTCCGATCGAGGCCTACAGTTCCGTCAAAGCCAGTGGCTTTTAGGCAAAACGGCCGATGGATTCGCCCCCATGGGGCCCTATCTCGTGACGAAAGAAGAAATTTCAGATCCGGGTGGGCTGGATATTTCCTGCAAGCGAAATGGGGTTGAAGTGCAGCGTGCCAATACCAGCGAGATGATCTTTTCCGTGCCCTTTCTCATCCACTATATTTCTCGATATATCAGCTTGAGTCCCGGCGATGTCATTTTTACCGGCACGCCCGAAGGGGTCATTTTAGGGCAACCTGAGGACAAGCGGCGGTGGTTGGAGCCCGGAGAACGGTTGGAAGTGGCGGTGACGGGGCTGGGCTCCCTGGAGACGGTGATTGGACCGGCGCGATAGGAAATAGAGGTTTGACGCCGCTGAAATCGTTTTAAGTCGTCTGGTAACCTTTCGCCCGGCGACGGCGTTGGCCTAAGATAGATGTTATAGATGAAGAGGACTTCGAACGAAGTCTGATGAGGAGGGTGGTTTCTTGCGATTTTGGACGGGAGTTGGCATCGGCGCGGTGGTGGTTGCGGGACTCGTGGTGGCCCAGGTGGAGCGGCCAGTGCCTCCCGCCACCACATCGGTGGCGGTGGCTGGCGATAAGACCATAGCTGGGCACTTACACATGCCTTGGCCCTCCGGAACCCAGGTGGCGGAAGAAGTCCCCGGACTTGGATGGATAGGCGGTGGACAGCAGGGACCGTCGGCGCCCGAGCCTATCGGTAGCTTAGCTAAAATGATGACGGCGCTTTTGGTCATCCAAAAGCATCCCTTGGGAGAATATGCGTCGGGCCCGCATTTGAAGATGACCGCTGCCGACCAAGCCTTGTATCAATCGGATGCTGCCACGTATCAGTCGGTCATGCCCGTAACGGCAGGTGAGAGCCTCTCCGAGCGCAAACTGCTAGAGGGGCTATTGATTCCTTCGGGCAATAACGTGGCTACGCTATTAGCCAAGTGGGTATCAGGAAGTTCGACGGCATTTGCCCGAGAGATGAACCGCGAGGCCGCTAAGTTGGGCCTGACTCACACCCACTATCACGGCCCAGTGGGCTTAAGCGCACGGACGGTGAGTACCGCAGAAGATCAGGTGAAGCTGGCCGAAATAGCCATGCGTTCTCCCGTGCTGAAGAGCATTTCTTCCATGCCTCAGATGACCCTGCCTGGGGGGAAGGTGGTCTATAACTACAACAATCGTTTGGGCCGTGACGGCATCTTCGGAGTCAAGACGGGATCGACCGTGGTGGGGGGAGCGTCGTTTATCTGGGGAGCGACGGCGACCTTGGGCGGTCAACCGCATCTTATTTACGGAGGGGTTTTAGGGGTCACGGCGGCTGGCAATCAGCTGCAGCATGCGCTGGATGAGGGCCAAAGGTTAATTCTCGCCACGCGCCGGGTCGTGACTTGGCATCCATTATGGCACCGGGGCGAAACCATTGGGGCATTAAAATCCGCATGGAGTCCCCCCGTCAGGCTGGCGCTGGTCCGTTCGGTGAAAATTTTAGGCTGGCCGGGGCTTCCTTATCAGGTCCGCTGGATGCCTACGCGAACGCTGTCAAAACCTCAGACGCTGGCCAAGGGGACCCAGGTAGGCATGCTCCAGGTTACCTACGGCAGTCAAACCATCAAGGTGCCTGTGGTTACGGAATCGGCGTGGGCCAAGCCTTCGTTGTCGTGGCGCCTTCGTCGTTTTTAGAAGACGTAGAAGTACATCCCGATGATGTCGCGATGGCTTACGTACCGCGCTAAAAGGCGTCTCGACATCGGACCGGGATCTTGTCAATATGAAGGGGAAGCCGTACCGAGACAACGTAGTCGCTTATTATGCCGATGGGAGCAGGGATAAACGTGGCCGATATGGGCTCTGGGACCCAGCATGTACGTCCGTTGAGGCGGGTAGCCATTACCGCAGACGTCTATCAAAGTCTTCGTGATGCCATCTTTAGCGGGGAGTTGCGGGCAGGCGAGCGTCTCGACGTGCAGGGCTTAGCCAGTGGTTTTGAAGTGAGCAATCAACCCGTCAAAGAAGCGCTAAATCGCCTGGCGCTGGAAGGTCTGATCGTCATTAAACCTCGAAGCGGCACCTTTGTCCGCAGCTTGTCGATCGAGGAAATGAACCATATCTTGGAGGCTCGCTTGATGATCGAGTCGTATGCGGTCCGTAATATGAAGCCGCCGACGGCCGAGACTTTGGATCAGCTGCAGGCATTGGCGAAGCGCCTTGGGCACATCGCCAGCGAAGCACCGTTTGCGTATCTTCGCTATAACGAGGTCGACATTGAATTTCATGAGACGTTAGTGGGCCTAGCGCAAAACCCGGAATTGTTGAGACTATATCGATCGCTTCACTCCCATTACGTGACGGCGCGGGCATACTTCTCAAGTGCCCAAGAAAAGGCGTTGGCCAACGAGTCCGATCACGAGGAAATCGCGCTGGCCATCATCGACGGGGAAAAACGTCGTGCCGTGACGCTCGTCGAATCGCACATTGTATCGGCACAACGCGGTATCCGTAGTGTGTTCCACTAAATCGGTCGGCCTGGCACCACGTCTGAGGCCCTCCCCGATGTGAGGGAGCCCGAAGAAGAACCCTTGCCGGTCATCATCATGGTGAGGCGTTAAGGGCATGCGAAATGGCGTCAGGACTTAAAGGGCCGCTGCTCAGTTTTCGTATGGCGGCTCCCGTGGCGTAAAACTCCAGATTGAACGCAGGCACTTCGACCACGCCATTCTCTTCATACAAGTAGTTGGTGTTGTCGATGCGCAGATACTGCCCTGGAAAGCCTCCCGTATACATGATTTCCGTTTCTTCAATATGCGTATCGATACGCACGCCTGCAACTCCGTGAGCGCCCATCGCGGCAGCGTCACGGCGCAGCATCCGCGTGGCGACTTCGCGCGTGAGGCTAAAGCGCTGACTGACTCCCGTTAATTCTTGATTTTGGCCGTATGACGAGGTGGAAATTTGGCGAGTGCGATATCCCACCGGCATGACGTGCCAATGGTAGCCCAGCGCAAAACCCACGGGCATCCAGCCGACTTGGGCAAGTTTAAAGAACTCTTCTCCAGATAGGGGGCTGACGGGAATTTTAGCGCCTGCACGGACCCCCTGCCACTGGATGGCCGTACCCACCACGCTGACCTCGATAACCCGTTCCTGGCGCGCAACCTTAAACTGCGCATCGATTACCGCATGCGCTTGAGCGCCCCGAGCCTCTTGAATCAGGCGGCCTACCGCCAGATCACGGCTTTGGTAATAGCCTCGAATCAGATTGGAAGCGTTACTGTCACCGTCCAAAAACTCTCGGCCGCGGGCGTCAGTGGCCACATGATAGTAGGCGCTGCCGGTGACGTGGCCGAGGGGAACGATCTGAAGGCCTTCGGCCAAAAACAGATCGTGAATTTCCAAGGTACTCAACCAGGGGCGATCCCCGGTCGAGGTGGCGGCCAGACGTTGCTGCACCCGATTGGGGAGTTCTCCGCGTTCTAAAGCGTCACGGTCTGCCTCTTGATCTTCAGGGGAGATCTCGTGGTAGACGGCACCCTCCGGCACCTTCGTGCCTTCGCTCACCCGAGGCGGATTGGGCGCGTTCGATCGTCGAAACCAGTTCAATCGCAATCCCTCCCTAAGAAAAATCTCTCACCCTAATCATTCAGCGGCAGGGTAAGTTGTGGCGCGGATAGTGAGGATTGGCGAAA
>JAKAAL010000421.1 GCA_021802375.1 Bacillota bacterium
TCTCTCGGCCGCCAGCTATTTTCAAACAGCCACCCCAATTACGCTCCTATACGCGTCTTCTGATCGCTTGACGGCACCCAACCGCCGACTGGGCCCGTACAACCGAGTTTTCGCACGTTGGCCTCCGCACTCATGCCACTCGCTACTTCTCCTTAATGTACGACGCAACACCACAAGAGGGATCGACCTGCCAAGTCACTCTGACGGAGACGGTCCAACTCGGCTCGGCAACCCTACCGACCCGACAAGGCCTAGTCTTCACGAGCTACGCCATGAAGCAACTCTGTCGAATGCCAGACTAGCACAACCTCAGCATCAAAAACAATACGGAGTCCAAATGAATTGCTTGACAACTGATCGACGGGGCGCGACACTGGCGTCGCTGGGCCAGCAGGGGAGGTTGGGGAGTGCTGCTCAAGTTGGGTTGGGGCCGTGAGCTCATCGAGAGGCGGCGGGTAGGGGGCACCCGGTCGGCGACACTTCGACGGGACTCCTGCAGCCAGTCGAGTGATGACGGCGTCGCGCTATCGCTCGGGTCGGATGGCCGTGGGCCAATGGGGTTCTGCTTGAGACCCTTCCAAAACCGGTCTGATGGGGGTCATCGATGATCAACTTCGCTCTGGAACCTGAACTGGAGCGCTTACGAGCGCGATCCTCGGCATTCGTCAGAGAGATGATTATTCCGATGGAGGCCCAGGTGGATTGGAGGGCGGTCGGAATCACTGACGAGCTGTGTCAGGAACTCCAGGAAAAAGGCCGTTTGTCCGGTCTGTTTAACCCGAACGTATCCATCGAATTGGGTGGCCTAGGCCTAGACATGCGCGGCCAGGCCATCGTCTTCGAGGAACTGGGCTACAGCCTGCTGGGTGCATTGGCGCTGAATTGCGCGCCCCCAGACGGCCCGAATCAAGTTTTACTCGCAGCACTCGCCAATTCCGAACAGCGAGACCGCTACCTCACACCACTCCTTAGCGGTGTGAGTCGTTCCTGCTTTGCGATGACAGAGCCGCCGCCCGGGGCGGGGTCTGACCCACGAATGATGCGGTCAAGAGCTCGTCGGGTGCCGGGTGGTTGGGTCCTTGACGGCCATAAATGGTGGATTACTGGTGCTATCGGTGCTACGTTTGCCATCTGTGTCGCGAGAACGAATGAACCTTCGGACGAATACGCCCTAACACTGTTCCTAATTGACGCTAATAATCCTGGTTTCCAGATTGTAAGAGACATCGACAGTTTGCACGAAGAGCTGGGCGGTCATGCGGAAATTGTAATTGAGAACTGTAGCGTCTCCGATGATGCAGTCTTAGGTCAAATTGGCCGCGGCCACGAGTATATTCAACTCCGACTAGAGGCCGCACGCCTCGGGCACTGCATGCGTTATATCGGCCTCGCACGGAGAGCGCAGGACGTTGCCATCGAGTACGCCGCCCGTCGCGAGAGTTCGGGCACGACCCTCTCCAATCTTGGCATGATACAGCAATTGATTGCTGACAACGAGATCGATCTCGCCGCCGCACGGGCATTGACATGGCGGGCAGCATGGGTCGTGGACTGCAACGGGGACTCACGCCTGGAGACGTCAATCACCAAGACGTTCGTATCGGAGGCCGTCAATCGCGTGGTGGACCGCTCAGTACAAGTCTGTGGCGGCCTGGGCGTGTCTGGTGACACACAGTTAGCTCTTTACTTCCGCACCCTGCGTCCATTTCGTATCTATGACGGTGCCTCGGAGGTGCACCGGTCTTTTATTGCGAGAAGCAGATTTCGTCAATACCAACGTGAAGTAGATGGTCAGAATAGCTCCACGGCATAACGGCTGCTATGAGGGGTAGCTACTGGCTCTGATCTGCCATGTTGGGTGCATCCTTGACTCATGAGGAAGGAAGTGTAGGTGTGTGCCCGTAGTGGTGGTGGTTCGGCCTTCGAAGGTTCGGGAGGTGCAAGGCGCCATAATTATAGTAAGCCTAATATAATACTAATGTAATCGTCCCGGGGAGTATATTTCATTCTGGTTGGAGAAAGCCCGAGTCGGACCGGCAGTTATTGGATGTGGTGCCGATCGGTACGCTGATGAAGGTCAGGCAATTCCACCGGTGATGGTCGATTCGGTGAGACGGAGTAGGCAATGCGTTGTTATCAAAAACTTGTTGTGAGCGGGTTTTAAAATAGCCAACTAACGAGTGCAGGAGGTAGCAGATGGGGAAGCAACCTTTATCGGATATCCGCGTACTAGATGTTTCATCTATTCTCGCTGCACCAGTGACGGCAACGCTGTTGGGTGACTTTGGTGCAGAAGTAATCAAGGTGGAACGGCCGGGGAGCGGAGACTTTACGAGGCGGCAAGCCACTTCGCAAGGCGGCAGGTCACTTCAATGGGTTCAGGAGGGTCGGAACAAGAAGTCAATAACCCTGGACTTACATACCGATGTGGGACAGCGCGTCCTGAAGCGGCTCATCCCACTCTGTGATGTTATGGTGACAAATTATCGCCCCTCTACCCTACTCCGATGGGGACTTGCTCCGGAGGCAGTTATGGCCCAGAATCCCCGTCTTATTGCGTTATATGTGACCGGATTCGGATTAACGGGCCCCTACCGCGACCGTGGTGCATTCGATCGAGTCGCGAGCGCGTTCGCCGGATTGACCTATGTAACGGGGGAAGCGGACGGCCCCCCCGATCCGTGACGGATACGCCGTAGTGGATTATATGACAGCGTACTTGGGAGCATTTGGGGTAATGAGCGCGCTCTATCATCGTGATCGAGTAAGCGGTGAAGGTCAAGTCATCGACCTTCCACTCTTCGAGGCGGCATTCCGCGCATCCGAAGACGCACTGCTCGATTACAGTGTGAGCGGGAAAGTGAGGCAACGGAGCGGGAATCGAAGCGGGCACGTCGTACCGGCCAGCAACTTTAAAACGAGCGATGGTGATCACATCGCCCTGCATGCCGGAACCGATTCTCTTTTTCGCAAACTGGCTCTCGCAATTGGAAGACCGGATTTGAGCGAGGACTTGCGATTCAATACCATTGGAGCTCGGGTAAAATATCAGGGGGAATTGTACCCAATTATCGAGGAGTGGGTTGCCTCGAAGTCGACGGCTAAAGTCATGGCGATATTAAACGACGCAGGCATTCCTGCTTCACCGATCATGAGTATCGCGGACATCGCTGATGACCCACACTATCAGGGCCGCGGCACATACCGGCGGTATCACGACGTAGACTATGGCGACTTGCTTATGGCGACACCAGTCCCACGCATGAGCCAAACGCCCGGGCGTGTTCAATGGTTGGGTCCCAGCCTTGGTGCGCATAACGATGAGGTATTTCGAGGTTTGCTTGGCATGGCGGACGAGGAATGCGAGGAAGTTACCGGCATCAGGGCAAGTTCAGGAGGTTGCGATGTTATCAATGGGTAGAGGTTGGAACGTCGGAAGGGTGAAGGTACTGGTGTTCCGGAAAAATCGAGACGAGGGGAATGGCCGTGACCGTCGTCAGAAGTCGCGTCCAGGGGTGCTGGCAATGAGAGAGCTAAGCAAAATGGTCCTTTCGGGTCGGCTGAGACTACTAGTAATATTGGGTTGCGTTTGCCTAGTCGGGGCTGCATGCAGTACGTCAGTCCGTACAGCAGCTCCTACGAAGCAGCCTGCGTCAGCCAACTGGCCGACCCGCCGAGTTGAGATGGTGTATCCGTTTGGGGCGGGTACGCCAGGTGATGTTCTGGCGAGGAAGTTAGCTGCCGCAATAACTCCGTTTCTCAAGCAATCAATGGAGGTTGTTGATGTGCCGGGAGCTGCCGGTGCAATCGGCATTAGTCAGGTGGTCCACGCGGCACCGAACGGGTATGTTATCGGCTTCGCCCCGATAGCAACGTTGGCTGTTCAACCGCACCTTGCAAGGGTTCCGTATGGAGGTCCGGGTTCGTATAGCGCGGTGGCTACCCTCGCAAACCCCATCAATGTTCTAATGGTAAGTGGCAGTTCACCGTGGCGCACGCTTCCGGAGTTCACACAGTACGCGAAGGCGAATCCGGGGAAAGTATCTGTGGGCACTACTGGTAAGGGTACTATCCCGGATATCTATTCGCGCTTGTTAGCGCGAGACGCGGGTTATCAAGTCACTGACATCCCATTCCCAGGTGAACCACAAGCTATTGCCGCCGTATTGGGTAATCATGTGACTGCGACAGTGATTGGATTGAGCGCGGCCTTGCCATATGTAAAAAATGGGACTGGCAGGGTACTAACGTTATTCGATCAAGGACCATCATCGGCGCTCCCAGGTGTACCGCCGGTATCGAAATATCACTACGATGCATATGAGCCGGTTCCAAATTTTGTGATAGCCCCTCCTGGTACGCCGAAAGGAATAGTCGCTGATCTCGCGAAAGCACTGCTTGCGGCCATGAAGGTTCCCACAGTGCGCGACTTTCTTTCGACCGAGGGTTGGGCAGTGACACCCGCTGGTCCGGAGGCGACGGCTCAGGCGATAAAGGCGGAATTCACAGCCTTCGGTAAGATTACCGCTGAGTTGGGCCTCAGTCCTAAAGGATAGTGATCAGGCTGAAATACTTTCGGGCAAATACACCTTCGGCGTTGACGCATCGGCGCGTTGATGAGGAGACGGACACTTCGAGTGACCCGCGAGGGAAGTTACTACCAGGCGGGGTAATTTCGGCATTTGTAGTTTTTTACTGCGTCTACGGGTTACGCTACTCCACTGGAAGTTTCGCTCGTGTTGGCCCGGGTATGTTTCCTCGGATAGCTGGTGTAGTAATGGCTGGGGGCTTGGTGCTATGGTGCGGGCTTCTCTTCGTAGAGGCCCACTCGAAGGGTCGAAAAGAGGAACAGAAAGTTGTCCAAAAAAGGCATCAGTATCAGTCTATTTTAAGGGCAGTGGTGTTTTTCGTCGCGATCTTTGCGTTCCCGTCGATCGTCGTCCGCGTTGGCTTTATACCTACGGTTTCCGGGCTCTTAGTGCTCGTGATGGGGTTCACCGGTAAACAAAAAGTGTGGTTCGTTGGTGTCTTCAGCGTTGGACTCGCGTTTGTC
>JAKAAL010000422.1 GCA_021802375.1 Bacillota bacterium
GGGTGATGTGTTGGATTCATCAGGACTCGATGTCGACTACCAAGGTCTCTTTCTTCAGGCCATTATGCAGCCTGATGAGGCGGACAAGGAACTCACGCGTTGGGTGGACAGTGTGCGCCATACCGCCGAACAATCACGTCGTCTCAATCAGTCGATTGAAGCAGGCCCTCCCCCTCTGGAACGATTACAGGCGATTTTGCACCATCCCCTCCCCAGTTGGACGGAGGCCATGGTGGCGCATCATGTGAGAGCGCGTGGGGGACATCTCGATCGCACAACGTTGGGTTGGACCATTGCCTGGCCCGATGGGACGGTCTGGCCCCACGTCGTGTTTCGACCGGATAGCGACGATGTCGGACAAACCTATCTCGCCTGGGATCACCCGCAGATGCAGCGCATGCTGGAGGAATTGCCCCATGAAGTCCCGGGGTCGCCCCTGATGCGGGTGATCTCATCCCAATGGACCAAAGGGCTTCGGGGATTCTGGAGTCTTTGGGACCTTCGCCTCTGGCACGGGAGTGAAAGCGACCGACGAATTCTGCCACTGTTTCTGTCGGATGAGGGTCGTCTGTTTCAGGTGTCGGCGCGTCAAATTTGGGAGGCGATAACCCACCCGAGCTTTCAGGGAACGGTAGTGCCATCGACGCGTCAGTTTGATGATGACACGTGGAACAAACTGTGCCAGATTGCGGAACAGCAGGCCGAAGCGCCCTATCGTGATCTGGAACAGGCGTATGGGGGACGTCTTCGGGAGGAACGGGTCGCCATGGAGCAGGCATTTCGGGTGCGGCGCGAGATGATTCAACGGGTGGGATTAGCGAACGTGCGGACGGCACGGCTGAATCGTCTCGAGGACGAGTATGTCGATCGATTGAAGACGCTCAGCGAGTCCGCGACGATCTATCCCGAACTTCGCCCTATTCTAGTGTTTGAGGTTGATGCGTCATGAGCAACAATTGGCGCGAGACGATACAACAGCATCTCACTGCCGGAACAGCCCGGGTGCGGGTCGTGGCGGATCCCGATGGATTGCTCCAGGATGAAGACTTGCTCCAACAGTTAGAACGCCGTGGCTTTTCCGTCCTTCTTTATGAAGACCCGTGGATATTTCGGGTGCGATATGAAGAGGACTTTCGTCAGGCGTGGGATGAGGGCCGAACCCCGCCCCGGTTGTTGGTGCGGGTGGCCACCATGGACCTCAACGGTGTCCCGTTTGATGTCTTTGATCAAGCGGAGCCGGTATACCTGTCCGTGACACAACTTTTTTCCCATCTCGACCGGCAAGTGGTGGCAGAGTTGGACCCGCGATTATTTGACCGGGCATTCCAGGTCAGCCGCGCCGTCGGATCCGGTCGATTGAATCGCCGGGATTCTGCCCGCCGTCTCTTACACGACCTGTATTCGGTCGATCCGGCTCTCGTTCAGAGCGCTGAGGATGTCTGGGACCTTATTTCCCGGATTTACCGGTCCGGATATCCTCTAACGGAGGCGTTGACCGAGACGTTGGTGGGAGATTTAGGTCAGTGGGAGGCCACGTTGCCCACGTCTCTTCACGATGCGCTGACGTCCCGGCGCACGTGGGAGTCCGTTTTACGACAAGCGCTTCGGGGCGGTGAGATGCAAACCGGAGCGCGCTATTGGTTAGAGCGTTTGGGTTGGGATTCGCAGATCGGAGAACCGCATGCCCGCATATCGGCCGCGTTAACTCGTCAACTTGGGGCATTCCTGGAGCAGAAGCGCATCGTGGGTCGAGACTGGCTTCAGCGAGCGGAGGATATCGCCCGTCTTCGCCTGGCCACATTCGTCGGGATCGACATTCCTGATGATCCAACACTTGACGCGTTGGATCGGCGATTTGACGACTGGGTGTATCGGGACTACGGGTTATTACAAAGCCTACCACCCTACCCCGAACCCGTGATGGTGCATCACGTGGTACATTATATGGCGCATCAAAAGGACGTCGCCAAATGGGCGCTTGTGGTGGTGGACGGAATGAGTTACGCGGATTGGTTGTACATACGATCCCTGGCGGATCTATCCGCCTATCAGGTTGTCGAACGGGCCCTATTTGCCTGGGTCCCCACGATTACCGCGGTGTCCCGGAGGGCCATCTTTTCGGGGCGAGTGCCTCGGGATTTCGGCCAGTCGCTGGGAACGACCCATGGAGAAGAGACTTTGTGGCGGCAATTTTGGCAGAGTCGCACGGGGACGGCCAAAGCGGTCGGTTTTCAAAAGACGGCGGATTCCCTGGATGCTGCGGCGTTGTTACGGGCCGTGAACGATGAGTCGCCGGACATCCTGGGGCTTGTGGTGAATATAGTGGATTTGCTGGCGCATTCGGCTAATATGGGTATGCCTCAATTTCTGTCGGATGTAAAATTGTGGGTGGCAGGAGAAGGCGGCTGGTTGCCCCGGGTTATCGGCGGATTAATCGACCAAGGCTTCCATGTTGTGCTGACGAGCGACCACGGTCATGTGCCCGTGGAGGGTATGGGGCGTCCGCCGACCGGTGACATTCCGGAATCCAAGGGTCAGCGCGTCCAGGTGTTTTCTTCGGAGGCGCTCCGAAGCCAGGTAGCGACTACGTGGGGCATACCGTGGCCGCATTTGTCGGGATTGCCGAACCACTATGTTCCGCTACTGGCCCCGATGAATAAGGCGTATGCCAATCAAGGACAGAAACTTCTCTCCCATGGAGGGGTATCGATGGAGGAACTCATTGTGCCGATGATAAGGATATGGCGATGATAGGACCGAAGATTGGATTTGACTATCGGATTCATCGGGGAGACATGGATATGGCGGCGGCCATGTGGCTCGAAGACGGCATTGTTAAGCCTGCGCGACTCCAGACGGAAATGGCGCACATTGCGGGCGCCAGCTCCCGCAAGAAGGCGATTACCGTACTGAGCCGTTTGTGGACGCGGTCGCCATGGAGAGCCGGACTAGGCCAAGAATTACTGCGGGAAGTGCTGAGCCAAGATCGGAATGTCGCCTACTGGGGGCTTCTCATGGTTGCGTATCCCTTCGCGGTTCACGGTGCATCGGATATCGGGCGGCTCCTCGCGCTTCAAGATGAGATAACAACCCGCCAGGTGAACCAAGCCATCATGCGACGGCTTGGAGAATCCGAGAAGGTTCGACTGGCCACACGGAAGCTTCTAATCACATTCGCCGATTGGAACTCGCTGGCCCGGCGGCGACGCGGGGTGTATGGGGCTGCGCCCCCGCACATGGTCAGAAACCCCGCCGCGACAGTATTTATAACCTATTGTGCGTTAATGGTGGAAGAGGCGACTCGGTTAACGTTAAGAGATATCGAGCATCTGCCATGGCTGTTTCCTTTTCAGATGCATATTTCTCCGCGGGATTTTGATGCGATCCGGGCGTTTTCCATAGCACAAAATGGTCCACACGATTTAAAAGTGGGTATCGTTCGTTAAGCCCACCCAGCGCAGTGTTTTGACCCCGGTTTTGAGGAGTTTTGTTTTAGGCACACTGTGTCAGCACCCTGACGAAAGGACAATTCCGGGGTCGGTCCGGGTGGCGATTGCGCCCATCCCAACATGCGTCCTGTGAGATTCTCGCATGGATCCAGGAATCTGCCGCATGCCTAGCCCCGTCACATCAGTCCATTGTACACACCCTATTTGCACCGTCTCGAAGCATCCTATCACCGCAAGGGCCTGCCTGGGCAACTCCTCGGGGTGTGCCCCACCGATGCGGCCATTCGGCTGACATTATTGAGTCGTGTCAGCGGAATGAGACGATCCGGAGGCATCATGGCTCGCAAGGGGAGAATGATGATATAGGGCCGTCCCGATCTGTGGAATGTCTCCGTGAGAATGGCCTTCCCAACAATGGCCGTGACATTTTGCCTGGGCTCAACCTCTGGTTCTGAGCCGTCGACAATGCGGCAGGGGTTCTACAGTAATACCCCTTTGGAGGCCATTCGAACCAAGTTGCTTCTTGATGGAGTACAGCGATAAATGGGCAGCATTTCCCCAGCGGTATTTCAGTCAAACGTCCATGGAGAAGCTGTACCGCGGCGCGAATGCACCGGAGAGATTGCCCGACGGAGAAAGACAACACGATTAGACAGTGGTCAGGAAACCGAAGCCTTTACACCACTTGACAGGACGTGATCCGCTTCTTCTTCTGTGACCTCTAGGTTCCGGTCACCTTGACGCATTCCGACTCCGCGATTATGGTGACGACAAATCAAGGCGTGCAACAAGCCTATAATGCGCAAATCGTGGTCGATGCACAAGAAGGCGTGATTATCGGCACGGCCCTGTCCGCACACCCTAATGACGTGCGGGAGTTCGAGCCCGCCCTCGAGGCAGTCGAGGTGACGACAGGACGCACCGTGGCTCAAGTCACGGCAGATGCGGGGTCATTCTCAAAGACACGCTGGGATTTCGCCCATTCAGTGTGCGGGGTCTTGAGACGGTGCGAGGCGAATGGGCGTGACGGATGCTGGCATTTAATATCCGCAAAATCGCCCGGAAATTAGCGCGTCTTACCCAAGACACCGGGAAATATTGGAATTTGACGCGCCTCCGTGCGAGCTCGCAGACGCCTTAAACGGGAGAGATCTGTCCTTGAGCGGAGTTAAGGCGTGTATTTCGCCATATTTACCACAATATCCCATTTCTAACCCTCTGTCTCGTCCATCCCTCCGGCCAAGTTATCCACAGAAACAGAATCCGTGAGAAATAAATGGACAAGCTCCTAGTGCCATATTGCGGAACATTCGAAACAAATCATTGCGGCCTCTTTGTTTCCCTTTATACCGCAAGATTGTCATGTCGATCACGCGTTTCCAAATTCTCAAATCCTCACTCCGAAAAACATCCGAAACCGCCCGAAAGTTTTCGCTTTGTCCTGACTTGTACCGTTGGGAGAATGGCAATAACCACAAGATCGAGAACATCCGCGAGTCCAGTTCCAGCACGAGATCCCTCTCGGTAGGTTTAAGCAAGAATGAGAAATACTTCTACGATATTAAAATGTTGGGCGGTGCGTTAATATTATTCCATATTCCGA
>JAKAAL010000423.1 GCA_021802375.1 Bacillota bacterium
AAGGGCGCGCCCGGAGGTACCGCAATATCCACCATTTCATCACCATGATTTATTTGATTGCGGGCCAGTTGGCGCTACCTCGACTCGTGTTAGGTTCCGTCCACCCACCGTAAATAGCGACGAGCCTGAACCACCATATTCCTTCTCTCTATCAGCCCTTGGGGTGGTCGCATCGTTGGGCCTCATCGCCAGGGTAGCATTACCATCCAACCAGTTCGGTCGGGAAATCGCGCACGTCGCCACTAGGCAACGCGTCCAAGGCGGTCGCCAATAATCGACAGCCTGCGGCTATCCATTCCGACGCTGGTGCTGTCTCGGCCATCTGCGAAAACTGCAGGCGGACGATTTGAATCGTGGTTCTCGTCCGAATGCGCACCAGGCCAAGGGCACATGTGATGTGAATGGCATATTCACTACACCGCCTGCAGAATTCTAAGTTCCGTTCGGATACCCCGTTTAAGACAACCAGCACACGCGGAGGACTGTCTGGTGAAAAAAAGAGGATTTGGGCAGGAGGACGTCGAACCCGAACAACGCAAAAGGATTTTCGAATCTCAGGCAGAATGGGACAAATGAACTGAAGAGGCGCATGCAGGCGATTTATGTACGAAGTGTTTTACGTTTCACTGCTCGAACTATTACTATGACAGGATTCCGGGAAACCGTATGCGTTGGTCCCAATGGTGCGGGCAACACGAAGGGGCATACGGATTCTGCGGCATCCGCGCGACGGGCTCGCTGACGAACCCCGTCCCGGGTCCGCGTAGGGGTACGCCCATCAGTGGACGTCCTGCCCATGGCTAAATACAGGAGCATCGACAAGGAACGCACGTGTGCGGCTCACGCCGCAGGGGCCACTGACCCCATTGCTAAAGCTAGGGGTCTGCCGTAAACGGCCCCGGTTTGATCACGCCGATCAGGGCTATCAAATCGTCATGGAGGTGGCATGAACCACAGCGAAGGCAGCAGAAGCTTCCCAGATACTTGGCCACCGCCTGTAATTCCCTGAGCGAACGCGTAATCGAATCGTGAAGTTGGCACGGAGTGGGAGGGTTAAGGAGCGATGGGATCGAAGCGTCGATCAGCCGTGAACGAACGGAGTCCAGAGCAGATTTCGGGGTGGCGGAATCCGCTAGTGCGCCAGTCCGTTCACCCCTATCGTCTGGGGCTTTTCGTCACCCTGGCATTGGAACTGGTGGGGATTGGGCTGAGTTTGGTGCAGGCCGGCGCCTTGCGCAGCGTGTTTGATGGGTTGCAGGTCCACCATGTGGCGGCAGTGCGTCTGGGTATGGTGTGGTTCGGTGGCGCCTTGTTGGCGGCAAGTCTCTGTAACCTAGGGGTTCAGTACGGGCAAAGTCTGTTTGGCGCCCGGGTCAGTATGGCCATTCGCATGCGGGCACTGGACGGACTCTTGGCCGCGCCGATGGCCTTTCATGATCAGCAGGTGACTGGCGATCTTGCCAGTCGGTTGTCCGCTGACGTCGGGGTCATTGGACGCGTCATGGGCTCTAGTCTCCTGACCGTGATCTCAAATCCTGTGCTGCTGGCGGCGTCCACCATTTACTTGTGGACCATGAGCCCGCTCTTAGCCATCCTGATTTTACCCATCGGACCCATTCTCCTGGTGGCTCAGCGACTCTGGAAAGACCGCCTCTATCACACCGAAATGGCCGTTCGCGTCGGGGACGGGGAATTGAACCACACCACCCTGGAGATCTTTCGGAACATGGGCCCGGTGAAGGCGTACCACATCGAGGACGCTGTGGCCGATCGGTATGGGCAGGGGGTCCGGCTGCTCACCACCGCCTATCGTCGCTCCTATGGCGCGATTGCCCAGTTGAACGGGCTCACCCGGGGCCTGGGATCGCTACCGTTTGTCGCGGTGGTGGTGGTGGGTGGCCTTTTGGTGGGACAGGGTCGATTCGAATTGGGCACGTTAATTGCCGCCATCCAATTGACCAATGGCATCGTCGGCCCATTTGCGAACGTATCCAGCGCGTTTAGTCAGATTCAAAGCGGTCGCGCGGCGCTGGCCCGTATTCAGGTCATCGCAGGCACCACACCGGAGTTCATGGATGGGAAGGAGGCCGGAGGCGTCCCGAGTACCGACCATCCCCCGCAAATCATGTGTCAAGGATTGGAATTCGGCTATGGTGAGGAGGTTGTCTTGCACGGCCTCTCGCTTATCTGTGCGCCAGGCACACTGACCGCGGTCATGGGGCCCAACGGAGGCGGCAAGACCACGCTGGCCAAGGTGTTGCTCCGACTCTATCGGCCCCAAGCGGGCCAGATTTGGTGGGACCAGTACGCCTGGGATCAATTGGGGACGGCATGGGTTCGCCAGCATCTCGTTTATGTGGCCCAAGATCTATTTTGGGTGCAAGGCTCGGTAGCGGACAATGTCCGTCTGGTGGCACCCGATGCTACCCAAGAACAACTATGCCGGGTATTGACGCGTGTCGGGCTGCCTGCCACCGCTGAGTTCTTAGACCGGGCAGTAGGGGAAGCGGGACGAAACCTCTCGGGTGGACAGCGCCTCCGCCTATCCATCGCGGGAGCCCTGCTGCGTGACCGGCCGTTTTGGATCTTGGATGAACCCACGGCGGCGCTGGACCCCGAAGGAATCCAGTCGATTGCCGAGTTGATCCAAGATCTCACTCCGGAACATACCGTACTGGTGATTACTCACAGCCGCGAAGTGGCTGAGGTCTCCCATCAGGTCGCCGTCGTGAGCGGGGGGATAGCGAGGGTCGGTTGATTGGATGATCGGGGCGATGCCGGTAGTCCGGTGACATCGAGCTGTGTGGCCACCGGAAGACCCTAGGCACCAGGCCCCGGGTATGCTAGGCAGCCACGAATGATATGGAGAGAGGGCGCAGGACTTCCGTCGGACAACGACCGAAATCCCGGGAGTCCAACGGACCTGCATCAGCACACGAAGGGAAGGAATCCATTGGTTATCCTGCAGCGGGTACTCGGGACCGGGGCTAGCGCGTCGGAACAAAGTGGTGGACTTCAGTTATTGCGTGAACCGATGCGGGCGCACCGGGGGTTGTTCGTGCTCACCCTGGGGCTCTTGTTCGGCGGAATCGGGTTGACCTTGGTCCAGGCCTGGGGCTTGCGGTTGACCTTTGACGGATTGCAGACGGGTCGCATCGCCATGACCGAGCGCGGTATGATCGGATTTGGTATTGCGTTGGTCGCCTACGCGTTACTGATGGTCATGGTGAATCATGTGCGCCAGGTATTTGGCATGCAGGTCATGATGGTCGTCCGGCGACGCGCCATCGCTCGTTTGCTGCGCGCAACCATGCGCTTTCATGATCAGCATACCACTGGGGATCTCTCGGACCGCTTAGCCAACGACGTGTGGTCCGCTTATCAACTGACGGCCTGGGATCTGTCGGCGTTGATTAGTAATCCGCTCCTGATGCTGGCGTCGACGGTCTATCTTTGGACGCTGAGTCCAACGTTAGCGTTGATCATTTTGCCCATTGGCCCGCTCTTGTTGGTAGCGCAACGTCTCTTCAAGCATGCCCTTTATACCCGCAGTATGGCTGTGCAAGCTACAGCCGCTGAGTTGAATCAAGCCACCGTCGAGACCTTGCAGGGCGTGGTGCAAATTAAGGCGTTTCAACTCGAGTCCGGCATGGAGGCGCGATATCGCGCGGTGGTGACGCGACTCTTGGACGTCCACCGCCGCGATTATGTCGTGCAAGGGGTGTTTGCTGGCGTGACCGGATGGGTGGGGGCCATTCCGTTTTTGGCGATTGTGGTCGTGGGCGGAAACTTGGTGTGGCGGGGGGTATTTGAACTCGGAACCTTAATGGCGGCCATTCAACTGATGAACCGGATTGTGGGACCATTCTCGCTGATCGCTGACCACCTGGGCCACGTGCAGCGGGGGACGGCCGCGCTCGACCGAATCCAGGGGGTGATGTCGGCACCGGTGGAAGGAGACCCCACGACGTCTCGGCCAGATCCCGCTAGAGCGGCCCAGGTGGTCGGGGCGCCTTGTATTAGGTGTTCGGATCTGCAGTTTCGCTATGGAGGCCAATTGGTCTTGCGTAAGCTTTCGATCAGATTGGAAGCCGGTTGCATGACCGCCTTAATGGGGCCCAATGGTGGCGGCAAGACGACTCTGACTAAATTGCTCCTTGGATTATATCCCCCAGATTCGGGAGAAATGACCTGGGACGGTGAAAGCTTCGAAGCGCTGGGGATGGCATGGATTCGCTCGCACACCGTGTACGTGCCCCAGGACCATTTTTTTGTCGTGGGATCCGTGGCCGACAATCTCCGACTGATTGCCCCCGATGCGTCGAACCCGGCCGTTCAACAGGTACTCGAGCGGGTTCAACTACCCCATGATGCGTATTTTATGGCCCGGCCAGTTGGCGAGGGCGGACGCGAATTGTCTGGGGGCCAACGCCTGCGGCTGTCTCTGGCGCGTGCTCTGTTGCGCGATGCACCGCTCTGGATCTTGGATGAACCGACGGCTGCCCTGGACCCCGACGGAATCCAGTCGGTCGCCCAACTGATGCGTGACCTTGCCGACCGTCGTACGGTGGTCGTGGTCACGCATAGTCGTGAGGTCGCGCAGCTGGCGGATCGGATCTGGGTCGTCGAGGGCGGCGTCGCGGCCTCGACGACCGCCTCCTATTTAGGATAACGAATGCGATGCAGCACGGTCACCCCGACTTGCGTGGACCTGACTTTTGCGCATCTGACTGTTGGCGCTAATGCAATTTGTCATCACTTCGGCTAACTTCGCTGTCATTGAATGGGTGACGGACTGTCATTCGAACGTGCTGCTTCAGCCGCCCCAAGGGCGGGGATTCGGGATGAGCGTAGGCTCAGGACCCTGAGCCTACGCTCATCCCGAATGATTCAAGGGCCTGGGTTCGAGTGTGGTCAAGATGCGCCCCAATGTTGTCAGGTTAAGGATACGGAGAACTTTTGTTCCGGACAAAATATTATTCTTTTGACTTAAACAACCTATATAAGACCAGTGATGTGACGCTAACGCCGGTACTAAGTAAGATTAGATAG
>JAKAAL010000424.1 GCA_021802375.1 Bacillota bacterium
TGCACGGTGGCGCGCCAGACTTGACCAGGGTGCGCCGCAAAGAACTGCCAAGTATGACTCAGTAGTGTCATTTTAAGAGGTCTCCTCACTAGAATTCGAGGATGGCTCGACTTCCGCTGCAACCCGGAGTGCATCCCCCAAAAGGCCCACCATACTGCCGCGAGTAATGAGCCCTAGAATTTTGTCTTGGTCATCTAATACCGGGATTAAGTCCACATGTTGGCCTTGGAGCATCTGATGCATGGCGGTCAGTGCGGTATCGTCGGGTTTCAAGGTCTTTTCCGGCTTTTGTGCGATATGGGCGACGGTAAAGGTGTCACCGCCCTCAAAGTGTCGACGCACACTATCTTGGCTGATCATCCCGATAAAGGTCTTAGCGGTATCCCGCACCAAGAGGGTATCCACTCGACGCCGACGCATGAGTTCCATGGCCTGTGCCAATCCTTGGTGCGATCCAATGGTGACGGGTTGGGTCAGCATCACTTCGCCCACACTGACCTCGCTCGCTTGCCGCAATACCCGATATCGGCCGATAAAACTCGCCACAAAGTCATCTGCCGGATTGCGCAGCATAGCTTCGGGTTCCGCCACTTGAACGATACGTCCGTCGCGCATCAACACAATCCGATCGGCCATGGAAAGGGCCTCATCCATGTCGTGGGTCACGAAGATAATAGTCTTGGCCACATTTTGTTGCAGGCGTTTAAATTCCTCTTGCAGTTGTTCGCGCATCAACGGATCCAAGGCTCCAAAAGGTTCGTCCATCAGGATAATGTCGGGATCGTGGGCCAATGCCCGCAAGACACCAATGCGCTGCTGCTGGCCCCCGGACAACTCTTTGGGATACCGTTCTAAATAGAGCCCGGGGTCTAGCCCGACCATTTCGAGTAACTCGGTCGCGCGTTTGTGTCGGGCGGTTCGGTCGACTCCAGACAGTTTGAGGACAAACGCAATGTTTTCCGCGATCGTCAGGTGGGGTAAAAGGCCAATGCGTTGGATCACGTAGCCCAAGCGACGCCGTAATTCCACCGGATTATAGGTCCGGTAATCGCGACCCTCTAGCATCAAGGTCCCAGAAGTGGGTTCAATTAGCCGATTGACCATTCGAAGGGTTGTGGTCTTGCCACAACCCGACGGTCCAATTAGTACAATGAGCTCGCCTTGCTCCACCTCAAGACTAAACTGGTCCACAGCAGGGCTCATCGTACCCGGGTACTTCTTGGTCAATTGACGAAATTCCAACATTGTAGACATGAGACACCACCTTGGGATCAGTGTCCTTAAGATGACCAGAAGGCTCTTCTGACATACCCGAGTCCTGGCAAATGTGTCCTGTTAGCCATTGTGGTGGGACTTGATGCGCACCTCGTTTTTGCGATTGAGTCGATGGAATCGAATTTTGGTACCGGATTACCCGCTGGCGATACGGATGTGATGCAGGCCTGTGGGAATAGTACGACGACATGTCCGACGGTGATGTCTGCGTTCGTTACGGGATGTAAGACCTTGCAAAGTAAGTTTTCTTCGGAGGGGACATATCCTCTCGCCGGAAGCTACTATAATTGCGGAGTAGCGGAGAGTTCCAGTGGTAACTCGTATTGTTCTGGAACTACGATTAGTCCTTATGGTGCCACTGCGATCTACTTAGCCTTTCAGCAAAGTTTCAGTGGTGTTTTGACTAATGGATACGGCAGATTCGTACCCTCAGGAAGTGGAACGGGTGCCACTGCTAGCGTGATGCAAACACCAGGAAATGGAGGATCTTGTTATTCTCCAGGCGATTTATGTGGCAACACGAATTTTGAGTTTGGCGGGGGATGCATGCAGATAGATCAGATGTCGTGATGCTATCTGTCTGAAGAAGACCCGCGAACTTGTCCTCAGGTCTTCCTGTTGTCTACTTATTCCATAATCTCCACGATGTCGCTAATTGAATTGCTTGTTCGGGATTACTATTAGATGCTTGGGAGGCAGACACCCACGAAACGGTCGACCCTTTTACCCAATCCAAAGTTGTGATCGCTGCGGCTAGAGATACTACGTGTGCGGATGCCGGAGCCGTCATGTCGACGATCATTAGTCCGGGATAGGGCGGCAACGATTGGAAATGTAGTGTGTTGGCGATGGTATAGGCGGCTTGTTCTTCACTTGCGGCGTTACTACCGATAAGCTCAACCGTCCATTCGCCTTCAGTAAACACGAGTTTCGTATTGGACCATTGATTTCCCCCCACCGGATACAAAATGGCCGGGCGTCCGTATTGCGCGGTGCCTACTTGGGTTGATTGATGGGGTGCGCTCGCATTAATGGCGGTTTGAGTAGTCCATTGCTCGTTATTGGCCTCCAGCGCCTGAGAGGCATGGGCCGGGGTGGACGACAGCATCGTTGTGCCCCACGCGGCGATTCCGCCTACAACATGATTCCCGTTGATCAAAGGACTATTTACTGCATAAGGCTGCGAGGTTTCTACGAGTTGAACGCGCCAACTTGTCGCCGATGCATGGGTTTGCGCAGTTAGATAATTACTGTAGGTAGCAGGGAGAATCGTCGGCCCTCCAATACTAGCCGTAGTGCGGCCCTGAATGGCCTGAAAGGCTTGGAGCACCACCGGGTTGAATGAAGATGACTCACTATGGGATGGTGACAACGAGGACGCTGTAGATGACTGAGAGCTCCCTGTTGAACTAGAAGTGGAGGTGGTATTTGAGATATTTGATGTCGGTGTCGTGTTCGATGGAGTCGAAGAGGTCGAAGAAGTGGGTGCCCCACTCGTTTGAACCGTCCCACTTATATGCACCGTTCCATTCCCCGCCGGTGTTGCATTAAGGTTCCCGTTCAAACCACATCCAGCTAAAACGAGGCTACCTAAGATTCCTCCACTCATGAGAAAAAAATGTTGACGCATATTCCAACCCCTCCTAAAAATCCGTTCCGTGCACATGTGATTCCTTGAGGGATAACGTCATCGGGGTCTCCGAAGTTACCCCGATATCATTCAATCGGGATGGTGAACACCCACGGGTGGCCCCCACAATAGGGTTCATGATCGGTGCCACGGCCACCACGAACGCGATCTCGGTCGTCGTTCGTGCAACGTCTCGCGGATTCTTTGGAGTATCTCGCGATCATGCGCTTCACCCTGCACCTTCTGGGCTTGCGCCGCCTGCGCCACCTCGTGAGTGACCTGCGTGACGTGTGCCTGGAACCGGGTGAACTCTTCCCGCAAGTGCGCATGGAGATGGGCTTCCATCTGACCCAGCGCCTGCTGAAAATCCACGGGATCCCCTCCCTAATCGCCCTCATCTGCTGTTCGGGGATCGGATGATAGGGTCCCATCTCGGGTGGGAGGATCGTAATCAGGGGTGGCGGCGGTTCCATGACCGCCGCGAGATCCGGGTCCTCGATGACATAAGTCGGTCCCATAGGTGCCTAGACACGCCGGAGATCGTCTATGATACTCTAGACATCTCGTGGAAAGGAATCGGTAGCCTACCAGACGTTACCACACCTACCATTCGAGGCATTCTCGGCAAGGAGGCATGGACCATGGCCCTATGGTCGGAGCAACAGGCGTTTTATGATCTCTTAGTCAAACTAGTCCGGTTCCCCAGCGTGACCGGGACGGAAGGGGAACGTGCATTCCCCGAATTTCTAGTCTCCTTGTTGGCGCCGCTTCCATATTTCCAACAACATCCCGATCATTTACGAGTCTCTCATACCCGGGATGGTCGACCCTGGTTGCTGGCCATGGTGACCGCATCGCCTCATCCAGAGACCGTCATTCTCCTCAGTCACTTTGATGTGGTCGATGTCAAAGACTACGGGCCGTTGACTGACCAAGCCTTTGATCCCGAAACCCTCACCGCATATCTTAGGACACACTTGGACGAACTACCTCCCGAGGTGAAAGCGGATCTCGGTACGGGAAATTGGATGTTTGGTCGTGGCATCATGGACATGAAGGCCGGTCTCGCTATGCAAATGGCCTTATTGGCGGAAGCCGCTTCGGGAGAATTGCCCGCTAATCTTATCCTTCTTAGCGTCCCTGACGAGGAGGTCAATTCCGTTGGAATGCAAGATGCCCTCGGCAGCCTGTTGTCTTGGCAAGAACGCCACCACCTTTCTTATGTCCTACTATTGAACGCAGAACCCATCTTCCCAAAACACCCCGGGGATTTGACACACTATCTTTATACCGGATCTATCGGCAAAGTGCTGCCCGGTTTTTATTGCTATGGGAAAGAGACCCATGTCGGTGAACCGTTATCAGGTCTCAATGCAAATTATATGGCGGCGCAACTTACCCGCGCCCTAGAATGGAATCCTAGCTTCTTGTCGGAAAGCCATGACGCCCCACCACCCACCAACCTCTATCAGCGAAGTCTCAAAGAAACCTACTCCGTGCAAACGCCATACCGGGCGGTGACGCTAACCAACTTACTCATTACCGACCAGCGCCTGACCACCGCGACGGACCAGTTACTGGCTCTGGCCAAAGTCACCGCGGACGAAATCGTTCGGGATTATCAAAAGAAAACCAGTGGATTGAACAAAAATGCCGACCCATTCAAAATTCGCGTCGTCACCTATCAGGAGTTACGGCAGGAAGCCATCGAACACTATGGGGAAGAGGTGGTTCGATCCATGGAAATCCATATTGCGACGACCACATCGGGGGATGAACGCGATCGCTGCATCGCTATTGTAGACGAGCTGGCGCGACTCGAGAAATCCCAAGCGCCCATGATTGTGTTGTTTTTCGCTCCACCTTTTTATCCTGCTGTGAACTCGAGTGCCCACCCCCTCATCTCCTCCTTAGTGGACACCCTAAAGGCCCGGGCTCAAGAGATCCATGGCATCAGCCTGCAAGCAGATCGTTATTATGGAGGGCTATCGGACTTGAGCTTCGGAGGTTCTGACCAGGGCCACGACATTTCGGTTCTGGTGGACAACTTGCCGCTGTGGCAACACGGATACGAACTTCCGCTGGCGTCTATGCAACAGTTTAAGGTGCCGGTATTTAATGTTGGGCCTTGGGGTGTTTTGGGAA
>JAKAAL010000425.1 GCA_021802375.1 Bacillota bacterium
GGGCGAACCTCTATCCGTACATCCATCAGTTGCGACAGTGCATTGAGCCGAACCCTCAGCATCCACGGTGGTTGATCACCCACCGTGGCCAAGGTTATTGCTTGCGCATGAAGGCTGAACACGATCCGAGAACACGACCATCATCCGAACCTTGAGGAGTCCACTGTGAGATGCATTGGAGGAGGAGGGAGAATCAAATGGAGTCGCTCGAAATCTTGACGCCTGCCCAATTGTTACGGCTGACCCAAATTGAACTGCGTTGTGTGCAGGAGTGTGCCACGGTCTTCGAAGCGACGGTGCCGGAATGTGTCTGCGACATTGTTCGGCAGCATGCGGACACCGCCCATCGCTTGAGCGAAGTGCTTTGGACGCGCTATCACATTCCGGTGCATGGGCACCCACCCGCTCGATGTCCCTAAGGAGGAAAGAACCATGGTTTCGCGCAAGGTATTGGATAGCATGGGGATCTCTCCGCCAGAACCCGGGGAGATATGGTGGCGGCAAATGCTTCGGCGATCAGCCATCGATAGCTATCGGCAACAACAGCGATGGAAACGCGACGCGTTAGGCGTGACGACCGATGTGGCCGCCTGGGATCAACGCCCAGATGTTTCGGAGACGCAGGCGTTGGATACGGTCGAGTGGCACCTCCTGTTCGATCAAGTGCTCGACCGTCCAGAGGCCTGCGTGGTGGACCAACTGTATTGGCAGGCGGCCACTCAACGACAAACGGCGGCCAGCTGTGTGCTCAGCCCCTCCAGGGCCCTGGCCATCGGAGATGTACGGGTTTGTACGAAGGTTGCTCCTCGCTGGTGGTCAGGGGCCGAAAAAATTTCTGGCTCAAAATCGATCCTCAAACCGATCTAATTAGTGAGAGGGTAAATCCTCTTGTCCCTGACGGGAGTTGTCAGGGGAGAACGTTGTTGTTACGAAAGTATACCCGAAGAAGGATGACGAATTTTCTTACTTTGAATCGAGGTGGAGACATGACTGTGGAAGAACGGCAATTACGGGCGTGGGTGCGTTCGGTATTTCGACATGCAGCTCTGCGATGGTTGGATCGCCAACGTCGTCAAGAGGCCGTTTTTCTATCGGATTCTGTCAGCGAGGAGGACTCAGCATGGAAGTTCGATCACATAGGAGACCAGGGTTACCACGATCTCGAGGCGATGGAATCAAATTTGTGGTTTCTCGATTGTCAGCAACGCCTCGCTCCGCGCGAAGCGAAGATTTTCAATGCTCTGTACCACGGATGGAACCCAACCGATGTGGCGCAGACGCTGCGATGCAATGTCAGCACAGTTCGCCGTGCGATTTATCGGATTCGGAATCAATGTCCTCGTTAGGATGGCTAATGTGCCAGGTTCACTTGGGCAACGTCGATGCGTTTCCGCCATTGCTGGAGGCTGTAAAGCCACATTGGGCACCTTATCAGCGTTGGGGTCAGACCTCGATGGCATCAGACGACTTGCAACAGGAACTCTGGATCACCTTGTGGCAGGAATTACAGCGGCAAGTACCGTGGGTGATCCAAAGATTCTGTACAACGGGACGTGTGAAATAGAGAGCTATCAGCCCGCGTATACGAGAATGCTCCGCCATCGCCTCAGAAAATCCGTCACAGGATTACCCCGCATGCGCTGGGCTGGGACCAGCGATCCCTTCCGGCCCTGGGCCAGGATAGGTCAGCTGCGGTCCTCGTCAAAGTTTCCCTCCGACGGCTACGCCGACCTTAACGACCGATCTCGCATGGCCTAAACAAAGCTTAGGCCGGCCGAGTTGACATGGTGTCATCATACGAGCATTGGAACCAAAGACCGGAATAAGGGTTACTTGTCCCTGAGAGCCGCCTCTTAGTTGAACTGAATCGGCCGCCATTGACCTTGAGTGACGATCCGGCACCACGAAGGCATGGCGAATCAAGTGTCCGCAGGAGCGGACAAGCCGATCTATCTTCCACACGACCTGCAAATCTTTCAAAAAGCGATTGAGAGGCTGCACGATTTTTCGACGATCTCGTCCCCAATTGGGTAGACCGAAAAATTCGGTCAAATCGACAAGGAGAGATCGACTATGAGTTGGGGAACGTATTGGGGTGTGGATAGCGAGTCGCAGGCTAACCAGCCCCCTGGAGGCACGACGGGGTCGACGTTGTTAGAAGTGGTCAAGAAACAGTACGGCGAGATACCAGCCTTCTGGGGGCGCTATTTGAACGTTGCGCCGAAATTGGATGCCACCGAAGCCAAATTCCTTCTGAACAACATCGTCTCGATTTATGTGCTATATACGGCAGAGTCGGTGTCAGACGGGGTATCAGGTGGTAATACCGACGCATCGAACGCAATGTCTATCTTGAAAACCTTGCAAGAGAACGCCGTGGGTGGACAGGAGGCGTGCACTATATTCGCTGATATCGAAGCTGGCAACGCCGGAAGCGTCGCGAGTTCAACAATTGCTGGATATATGGCAGCCTGGGCGAATACCATCAAAAACGATGGGGGCGGTGTTTATTTTCCTGGGTTTTACATGCCGACAGATTCCGGAAACGCGAACCCATTTGGGTGTGCGTACTCTGATGCCATATCGTTGAGCGGGAATGTGAAGAACGCCTTAATTGCTTCACCCGAACCAGAACCAGGGTGTTTTAACCCTCCAGGTCCCAGTACAGGGAGCCCGGATGTGTTCTACTGCAACGGTAACCAATACGGGTCGAGCCAGCTTGCCATTTGGCAATATGCTGAAGGGTGTGCACCGGATACCTGTTATGGAACCCCGTGCGTAGATCTCGACACCGTACAGTCTTTCAGCCCCAATAACATACCTATGTTTTGGTAGGCTTGAAGATCGACTTCAGCCCGATGCTCACGCAGTCTGCACCGAGATCAGCTGAAGTCGCGAAGACTGGATCGGTACATCCAGCGGATCGATGTCCGTCGGGAGGGCGGATATCGATCCGTGATCGTTCCACCGACGTGGGGGTCTCCCTAGAATCGCAGTCTCGGTGGTTATTCGGGTAATGAATGAACACGGGCTGGCGTCTACTGGCCGATTCGAACGGAGACAGGTATCCAATGAATCCCCGCATCCGTGCTATGTAGTAGGTAGGGTTCACGGTGTCCCGCAATGGCCCACAAATTTTGGGGGCGCACCACGTCCAGGGTTTGGAGCTGGATCGACGGCGGCAAGACTGCCGCTTTCCACGTTTTGCCTCCGTCCCTGGTGGCCCACCAATGTTTGCCGTTCACGGACCACACATACCCCACCGACAGACTCGCCCACATACCCGTGGCCGCTCCCGGGGGCATACCGCCCATGGGATGCCAGCTTTGGCCGCCGTTGTTCGTGACCCAGGTTCTCATGTGCACCCTACTATTGCCTTGGCATCCCACCCAAGAAGCCATGACCCGTCCTTGCGGCCCCTGAAACACCGGCACGCCGATGCTGCGGTCGGTCAGGACCGTACTGCCTCCCGCGCAGGCGCTTCTCACCGGCAATCCGGGTAAGATGGCGGCCTGGACGCGCGCATGATTGCGTGCGACCGTCACGCGGTCCAATTGCGCAGCGGCTCCGCCGGTTCCGCCACTGCTCCACCAGAGCGTGCCGGGTCCCGTCACCGTAATCCCAGGAGACGCCTGCCCTCGCAACCCCAGCGGAACGGGATCCACGGCAGTCCAGTGCCTGCGCTTGGGCTCATAGTGGAATAAGGAAAATAACCCTTCGGTGTTCCATTGCGATTCCGCCAGCAACCATGGTGCCTTTAAGGTGTGTTGTGGCATGACGAGGGTGATGTAGTGCTCCCACGGCACGGAGCGCGTGGTGGCTATCAGCGGCTGAGAGCTCCACTGAACGTAGGGCTTGCGAGAATACGCCAGCGCCAAGGAACGACGAAGCGAATGCGTCGCGGTCTGGATCGGTATCCATATGGTTCCCCCCACGGCCAGAAGGTCTGAATAACCAAGGGATGGCAGACTGCGCACTTTATGCCACTGTCGGCCGTTGTTGGTCGTTCGGTACAGTATCGATGGTGATCGGGGGTTCGTTTGCCCAACCATCCATCCATAGGCTGGATGCCCGGAACTAAAGGTTATCTGTTCGACGTCTATAGGTATAGGATGCCGGGGTGGGGATGGAGTTGACAATGCCCATAAGAAGAACACCCCGCCCACCGCTACGAGCGCCACCCCTCCGAGTGTAGCCAGGGTATATCGACTTAATGAGCAGTTCACATGAAAAACCTCACTTTCTCTTTTTTAGGACAGTCACCCGATATTACTAAACATAACGCCATATCTATGCGGCCGGTTACCCTGTTGAAGTTGTCATCTTGTGGTATACCCTAACCGAACGTCAGGATCGGGGTCCAAACGTGTCCGATTAGGGTCCCAAACCGCATAGTGTGACCGATCACTCGGAGGATCATAGACGCTATTTGGACATTTTGCTTGGGTCATTGTGTTGAAGTGATTTACCTCTGCAGTGAAGGGGTATCGATTGACCTCGTGAAGATCCCTGATCCCCGATATCCTCGACTTTGCGTGCTTGCTTCCTGCGCACCCGCTATGGTATCTTCAATGAGAGTGGGATTTTCCCACCGGTTAAAAAGGAGGAGCGTCCATGAGCAAACCCTTGGCCATTCGGATCGATGACAAAGGTCGGATTCAACTTCCCCAGGCCTTGCGTCACACCTTACACCTGGAACCAGGCGACGTGTGCTTTTTGGAAATGGATGCCGGCGCTTTACGGGTGATTCGTGCGGACAATCCGTTTGATCTGCTCGCACGGCAGGCCATTGACGAGGCCAATCGTGGGGAAATGATTCCTTTAAGCCAACTCCCGCCGACCCGAGATCCGGATGCCCCCCCATCATGATGGTTCTGCTTTCTCGTGCGGCCGCCAAAGATTTGAAAAAACTCGATCCCCCGGTGTACCAGAAGGCATTGGACGCCCTGAACCACCTGGAAACCCCCTTTGGCAGAACATCGCCTGCAAGGGAGTTTGGACGGGGTACGGGCATTCGGGTTTCATGCTGCCGGCGTAGCCTATCGTCTG
>JAKAAL010000426.1 GCA_021802375.1 Bacillota bacterium
AGGGAGGCTAATCGGTGAATCTGGCGGGCTATACTGGGCGAAGCATAGGTGGTGCGGCGATGATAGTGGGGGAATCGCGTCATTTTTGGGGGCCTCCTTTGTGGGGTTAATGTTGAAATGTAATCTCCCGCGCAGCTGCGGCTGGAGCACTGGTTGCTACCTGGCGGCCATTGTGGCGAGTCGTGAGGCTTTCCGATCCCTCATCAAATGGGATGTCAGAGTCCGGCGCAGTGAGCCGGGGCCGGCCACCGTCCAGTGTGCGGATGCTCCGAGCGTAAGCCAGGCGTGCTTCTAGCCCATAATCGTTCAGCATGCCGCTGCCGACCAGGGGGGTGTCTGCGTGAGGGTGGAGTTTTTCGCAAGATTCTGCTCCTATGCGACGCAAATCCCGGCGCAGGGCTTTCATAGACTTTGGAACACGATTAATGGCCTGTTCGGTGGCAACGGCGATCTGGGCCAGGGCGTCAGCCAGTAAGTCTTGGAGATCTTTTTCGTGATTGTCTTGCAGCATCCGGCGCAAGGCTTGGCCGCTGCGGGATTCCCATTCAGCATGTGCACTTAAGTAACAGTACAAGGCATAGGGTGTAGGAGCTTTGCCATGATGCCGGGCTGGGCGTACAGGAGCCTCATCACGCTGCGGATAATCGGTCGCGATTTGATCCAGATCATCATGATACGATTCATTTAAAATTTTTTTCGCCAAGCGATATTCATCGCGAACGTATTGAATTTGGGCTCGGAGACCCTGCGCATGCGCACGGCGCTCGTTGGTTCGTTGGATCGCCTTTTGATTACGAGACAAAGATTCGGATACAATGATCTCAGCCGTAGCCATTTTCATGCTCCTTTCGTTTGAGGACGATGGGTCAAAAAGATGGATGTAAGGCGGCTGCAGACGGTGCGCCAACACCGTCTGCTCCTTCATTAAACGAGTAAACGGGGCTAAAACCCGGCATCCTGATGAACCAGAGGCCGGGTCCATTGTTGGTACATGTCGCTGACCGGGCCTTGTAATAACCGCTGAACCAAGTGGCTTTGCGCTTCTTCGTCCAACAATCCGAGTTCCTCCACGGCGAGCACTCCCCACTCCATCTGGCCGACCTTTTTATAGGTCGCAGATAGTTGGACGTGGATCTGCCCCAGCCGCAGGCGCCGAGCGGCAGCGCGGGTTTCGAACTGTGCGACGGCAATAATGGAAGTGGGTGGTGCGACGACGACAATAGGGATGTCTTCCTGATCACGCATAACCAACAGGAGCCGTTTTTCCCTGCATGCCTTACCTCGACCTCCGTTAGTTGCCGTCCCCCAGCGGTTCATCGGACACTCGGCGCAGGTACGCTCTTCTACGGCACTCTCCGGGTCTCCGGGACGGATGATCCACCGCCCGATCCCCGGTTCGATCAGCTCACATTGCGTGTTCGGGACATCGCTGTCAGCTGTCTCGGTTTCTGGTAACCAACGGGCTGCCCGGACGGCCAGAATCACGCCTTGGATTTTCTGCACGGTATCAATGGGACCCTCAAACCCTCTTGCCTTAATTCGGTACCGTTCCGGGCGCAGATCTTGCTCAGGAAATTCGCTGCGCGGGATGTTGCGCCAAACACTGATTGCGGTTGTGGTTGTTTCGGTTGCTACTGTTGCCATTGAGCATTCTCCTTTGATTTGTTGTGATTCGTGTTCTCTGTGATATTGGGTTATTGGGTGTATCGGATGTTCCTTCCCCTGCCGGGGCCGAGGCTGCCTCAGGCCGAGGCAGTGACGGTCTGAGCAGGAGCGTCAACAAACGTGCCAAATTTTTCATGACACAGACTCAAAAATGCGCATCCGGAGCATCCATATTGGGTCAGCGGATTGGGGATGATGCGATCTGGATTAATAGCCAGTTCTGCCGCATAATCTAACTGCCGGATCACACGATCCACGTCAGCTTGACTCACCGGGATGCGAAACTGAGCGCTGTCCACGCCGTTTTTATGTTGGGCTAGATAATCCAATGCGAACGGGGCTGTTTCTCCGGTTTTTTCGTGCCATGCTGCTACGTACATCGGAGCTTGCAGACTTTCTCTCGCGAGACTTTGCGGATTAGGGAGTCGCTGAGTCGTTTTGAGGTCCCGAATCATGCCGTTTTGATCGACCACGTCGAGCACGGCTGTTACGACATGCCCTCCCAGATGAACCTCCAGTCGTTGCTCCATTGCTTGAGGAGTTCCGAGTGTCGGACGAATGTGATCCTCCCAAGCCTCCGTAAACGACAACCACAATTCGGGGTCCAGTCCGACAGTCTCATCTGCCGCGGCTAACACGCCCTCGTCATTGGTCATCCCTTGCAGTCGGGTTTCTGCGTATCGGTGTACCGCTTTGCCGATTTTAGCCCGTTCGTTCATCGGCCACTGAAAATCATCCGGCAAATCAAAGACGCCGGTCGACCACGCACCTTGAGCCGGGCACCGCAACCATTGGCCTAAGCGCGTCGGGCTCCAGTTCCCCGCCGGCAATTCTGTTACGGGTGTGGCGGGTTCCAGTAGATCCGCCAAGGTGAGTTTGGGTGAGGGCTTACTCTCGGTGTTAAAAAAATCGCTCAAGGACACTCCCAAGGCCCGAGCTAGCCGCTCATACGTGTGCAAAGTCCCGCGCTGTCGGCCCTTTTCGAGAGCCGAAATGGTGCCCTGGGTCACCCCACTTTGCTCGGCCAATCTTTGTTGGGTCATACCTCGCTGGGTGCGAAGGCTTTTGAGATTCTCCATGTCCATGGATTCCTCCGTTGGTAACAGTTATGTAACGCTCCAATAACAGGATAAGTCCCCGTAAGGCTGTTGTCAACATGATGCCATCTATTTCTCAAATTCGTTGTTGCCCATCACAATTATGTTGCCAATATTGGTTTTTCGCATAAAATCGGATAGACTAGGGGTACTAACTATCTGTATCTGGAGGATTACGATGGCGCACTCCCATAGATCGAACATCCCGTCATGGCCGACCTTTCTCGAAACCATACGCAAGGCGTATAACTGGAACATTTCTGAATTTGCCGACTACTGTCACGTCTCGCGCTCGACCATCGCGGTCACCCTGGGAACCACCCGTTCTGTCGAACGCCCCCGTGCGGGGATCGCCCTCAAAATTGCGGCAGGCTTAGGCATCCCCCAACTCGCGATGGCCGTTATTGCGGGATACATGGATCTTGATGCCTTGGATAAAACCATTGATGTGTTGAACTGGCCCCTCCGCAAACTGGTTCCCTTGCGCGGGGAATGGTGGAATCGTACCGGGGGATCGTATCTACAGTGTTGTCGGGAGCAAAACCATCTCTCGGTGCAGGAGGTTGTGCACCGATGGAATAGCCAGTGGTCCATTCCCGTGAGTGAAGACGACTGGTTGCGAGTCGAACAGGCAGGGATATTCCCCACAGGATCAGACCCATCCCCGTTCCAAGGCCTAGAGCGTTTGCCGGGGACGTGGCTGTGGGCCATCGTCGCGGCATGTGCTACGGATGAGACGGTCTATGCGGATCTGGTTGGCCTCGCCCTTGTCTTGGGACGCATTTCGACATTCGGTCGGCATCGCCGGGAATGGGTTCAGGGATCTGATGATTATGAAAACCTGTTAACGGTCTTTACGCAAGCTCTGGATAAAACCCAGGATGCCGTCGACGTTCAGACCTTTCGCGCAACCCTCCTCAATCTTTCCTTGCACATTCCTACTGTAATCGACGATGAGACGACCCACTCCGCAACAAATCCTCCCGCCCCAGCTCCGACTCCCTCCCGTGTGGACTGGCACCGGATCGGGAATCACATTCGGCAATTGCGACAGGCTGGTTCCTTGACTGCAGAAATGGCTTCAGACCTGGTGGGTACTTCCCTCCCACAATGGGAGCAGTGGGAAGCCGGGGAGGGTCCGATCCCGTTAGATGCGCTGAACCATATTGCGATGCTGTTCAATATTCCCTTAACGGCCTTGTTACAGGGAATCCGTTCCGAATCGGTTCCGTCCGAATCCGCTGCGCATTCCGATCTGCTGTCCATGCGGGTTCGCGACTTGCTGACTCTTCGGGATATCCCGATTTTGGGACGCATTGTGGCCGGAATCCCCCTCGAGGCCCAACCCGATCCCCGGGGTTCCGCAGTGATTTCCCAGGACCTCCCCGGCGACTTTGCCTTGGAGGTGCATGGCGATTCGATGGTGGGGGCCGGTATTCACGAAGGGGATTTGGTGATTGCGAAACGGGTCGAATCCTGGGAGTCGGTGCCGCCCCACCGTATGGTGGTGGCCTTAGTCGACGGAGAATCCACCTTGAAATTTTTGGTCCGGGAAACCGATCCCCTGAACGGAGATCGGTGGGTTTTACGGGCGGCCAATCCTGCCTATCCGGATCGTCCGATGAATCCCCGCACGGATCGCGTGCAAGGCATTGTGACGGCGGTTCAAACCGCTCATCCGCCGATGTGGCCCTCGGCCCTGTCCCTCCCATCCTCAGATCCTGCCGATCTGCTGGCGGGATTAACGCCCGAACAACAGGCTGTGGTGCTCCAGATGATTGAGCAGTTGCGACACGTCAACCCACCGCCCAAGCCCCCGCGTCGTTAGACCCACACCCACGATTCTCATCATGAAAGGGGAAGTTTTTGTGCCCGAGCTCAGTACGCTTGTTTTGGATATCGAAACCATTCCGGACCCCAGGACCTCGCCACACAGTCCACCGGCTAATCCCGGGGCGGGCCAGGATGCCCGGCAACCGTTAAAGCCCGCGATGCAACAAGTGATTGCCATTGCCGTGGCTTGGATTGCTCCCACTGGGGCCTTGCGCCGGTTGACCGCCCTGGGGGAACCGACGTGGAACGAAGCCGCCCTGATCCGAGAAATGTTTCGCATCATCATGGAGGGCCGTCCCCGGTTAGTGGGGTGGAATACCCAGGGATTTGACTTGCCGGTTCTGGTTTATCGGGCCCTGGTGCATCATATCGCTGCCCCGGAGTTCTATCAGTTCGGAGAGCCGTATCAAGGCTATCGGCGCCGCTTTGATGAACATAGCCACATTGATT
>JAKAAL010000427.1 GCA_021802375.1 Bacillota bacterium
CGATCTCCGCCGGGATTATACGGGTTGGCGAAAGGGCCAACAGGAGGGGACTACGCCGTATAAGGAGGTACTCGCCTGTTCTCGGTATTATCGATATGCTTGCGAACGTGGATTTCGCAATTGGATCTCCATGCAGGAAGCCGAAGCGACGCTCTTGCAGACGCTCCAACAGATTGTCGACGGTCAAATGTCTGTGAGCGCCGAACAAATCATTTGGTCTGGCCGGGATCGGCTCCAACAGGAACTTACGGCACTCCAACGGCAACTGGATTCGGTGCGTGCCGGGTTTGAACGCCAAATGATCGCGTTCGAGCGAGGCATTTTGGATCTGGATGACTTGCGTTCGGCGAAAGAGCGGCTATCCAAAACGCAAGCGGAGATTCACCGCCAAATGGATGCAACGCGGCGGCAACTCAATGATCAAGCACTTCCCACAGACTTGCTGAAAGATTCGCTCAGCAAACTTCTCCAACGCTGGCAAGAGGATTTGCCTCTGTCACAGCGTCGCGCATTACTCGGACAGGTTGTGGATCACTTCTCGTGGAATCGGCATACCGACACGCTTACGGTCGTGTTTCGCATTCCCGACGTGACCCAAGGGGGACCAACGGAAAACTATCCTGTTTAATTTTCATGCTTTCATTAACGAAATACGGGTGATCCCCTCTTCATGTTTGGGGCCGTGGCTATTGGCATGTTTGGCCAGCCAGCCCTTGGGGCCGTCATTGCGACGGCTCACTATGCAGGTGCGTTAATGGTGGGTTTAACCTATCGCTTCTATGGGATTCGGCGCGAACCTAAAGTGGCCGAGCAAGGCGTCGTGCTCTATGGCATCTTTGACCGGGCGACGGAGTCGATGCTGCGAGCCCGTAAAGAAGATGGCCGACCTATGGGTCGGGTTCTCAACGAGGCCATTTCGGAGTCGATTGGCACGTTGTTCATGATTATGAGTTTCATTGTGCTGTTTGCGGTGATGCTCCGCGTGTTGAGCCAAACGGGCATCCTTCTTGGGCTGGAGATTCCTCTGCAGGGCCTATTTCATGTCCTTGGACTGTCGCCCCAACTGGTGCCCGCCGCCGTAAAGGGCGTGTTTGAAATTGATCTTGGAGCAGCGGCCACCGCCAAGACTCACGCCCCGCTACTGGACCAGGTGGTCCTGATCTCCGCGATCATCGCCTGGTCGGGCCTAGCCGTGCACGGCCAGGTTGCGTCGGTGCTGGCGGAAACGGATATTTCCATGAAACCGTATTTCGTGGCCAGGTTTCTCCATGCCATCTATTCTGGAGGACTGACGGTGCTCTTGTTTCGGCCCATTGAAGCGTCGTTAGGGGGACTTGCGCTTCCCGTCTTCGCTAGTCAGGATTTCATTTTGCCTAGAGCTACCGGGCCGACGATGCTCGATGCCGTCCATCTAAGTCTCATTTTAGTGGCAGCCTCGATAGCCGCCCTACTCATGGGTGCCACCTTGGTTGGGGGGTTGAAGATGCTCCAGCTTCGCTGGCAGGCTGCACGGCACGGATAGACTCCTCAGCCATAGGCTATAGCAAGCCTATCTGAGGAGGGTGCAGCGATGGCCATCGTTGAGGTTGGTCGATTCTTTTCGTTGGTGGCGTTAACCGTGATAGGATGGTCTGCGTGGGATCGGCCCTATCGATCGGTGACCACCAAGTGGCGAATACTTGCGGCCACCGGGGAGGTGCTATATTTCTGGACACCATGGCCCACTCTCGGAGGGGCGCTCTTTGTTGCTGGAGCGGTCATGACCGTATACCATGTGTTGCGAGGAACGGCCTGGCAAGGCGAGGTATCCAGAGCACAGAAAGATGCGATAGAATTGATTGAATTGATAGCCTGGCTGTGGATGCTGGATGCGCTGCGCTAGGCACGGAGGGACAGCATTGCAATTCGCCGTAATTACATCTGGCGGGGACGCTCCAGGCATGAATGCTTGCGTCCGAGCCATTGTTCGACAATCAATCTACATGCACCACGAGGTGTGGGGCGTCTTGCGGGGCTATCACGGTCTCCTTGAAGGTCACCGTCGACGACTCGGCCTTAGTTCAGTGGCAGACGTTATTAAGACGGGAGGGACGTTTTTACGCACAGCGCGCTGTCTTCCTTTTCTTAATGAAGAGGGACAAGAGATGGGCCGGGACCGTCTGCGCGAGTGGGGCATCGATGGACTGGTGGTGGTGGGCGGCGATGGGTCTCTGCGAGGAGCTTTGGCTTTGCATGGTCTTGGGATTCCCGTGGTCGGGATTCCGGCCAGCATCGACAATGACATACACGGTACAGATTTTGCGATTGGGTTTGACACCGCCATTAATAATGTGACGCAGTCGATGGACAAGATCCGCGACACGGCCAGCAGCCACGAACGCGTCTTCGTGATAGAGGTCATGGGACGGGAAAGTGGGGCCATTGCCGTGGCCTCGGGTGTGGCTGGCGGTGCCGAAACCATTCTGATTCCCGAGATCCCTGTGAACTATCAGGCAATGCTATCCAGATTAAAGCGGTCACGGGCGAGGGGCAAACGTCATAGCCTAATCGTGGTCGCTGAAGGCGCCGCTGCCGGTGAAGACGTCACCCGGCTGATTGAAGACCAGACCGGCTATGAAGTGCGATTAATCATTTTGGGCCATACCCAACGCGGTGGTCCACCGTCCGCCTTTGACCGCATCTTAGCGTCGCAGTTGGGTACGTATGCGATCCAACTATTGGCCGAGGGCACCTCGGGGGTGATGGTGGGCTGGCAGCGCAGCGAACTCACCACGACTCCCATCGATGTGGTGGTCAACACCCGCAAGGACCCCGACCTACGGCTAGCCCAACTAGCATCCATCTTGTCCATCTAAATCTCCAGGTCATAGCTCGCCTTTTACGGCAAAATGGATGCCAGGCAGAGCGCATGGCGACTCCAGGAGATGCGGCCGGGTAAGCCATCGATGCAGACCAGGCACCAGCCGCGGGCAAGGCCCTCGGTGTAGCGCGAAGCCGTGCCGGAATCTACTCCCAGGCGACGTAGGTGTCGAGGTATGTCTAAAAAAGGGTAAGGCGACACGAGACGTACCAGCGGGCCCAGCAAAAGCACCCGGTCCGCTGTGGGCGGAGCATTCGGCAAAAAGACAGAAACCTGGGAATTTGGGGCACACTCTCGAACGCAGGACAACAGGGCGTTTTTGTCGCGGAACATTCCCCAGACTTGGGGCATCGAGCACCACCTCCAAGGGGTAGTGTGCCACGACCCACGGCGCCCCATGAGAGGAAGTGACTGGCAAACGCAGGCTATGGGTAAAAGAACGGTCGCTAAGGGCGTGTTGATTTTGGTCACCATCGCATGGGGTTCCACCTTTTTGGTCATCAAGAGCCAAGTGGCCACGGTGGCCGTAGGATGGTTTCTGGCGCTACGCTTCACGGTAGCTGCCCTACCGCTTTTGTCGTTTGCGCTGCGCGAGTTCCAGGCTATTCCCTGGAAGCCCGCCATATGGTCCGGAATATGGCTATTCTTAGCCTATTATCTGCAGACACAAGGACTGGTGTTTACCGGTCCCGACCGAGCGGCGTTCATTACCGGCTTAAATGTTCTTGCCATTCCTTTGTTAAATTTTGCATTATACCGAAAGGCGCTGCTACCCAAAATGGCGGTCAGCGCGGGCATGATGCTTTTGGGCTTAGCGTTGTTTTTGAGCCCCAAGGGCGGAATCAATCTTGGCGATGTGATGGTATTTGGTACCGCTGTATTACTCGCTGGCCAAGTCTTAATTACCTCATCCTTGCCTCAGCACGCATCATGGGTTGGATTTACCTTCGTCGAACTGGCGGTTACGGCCGTCTTGTCTTGGGCGACGACGAGCTTTCAACCCGCCCCCGAGATGACGCCAAGCTTGATGGGAGCCGAGCTGTACATCGGCGTGGTAGCCACCACGTTTGCCCTGCTTGGCCAGACATGGGGGCAAACGAAGGTGCCGGCGTTTCAAGCCGGTCTGATTTTTGTGTTCGAACCCATCTTTGCCGCCATCTTTGGAGTAACCCTGGGACATCGGCAGATCACCTGGGTGGAAGCTGTCGGGGGGCTGATCATGGTGGGTGCCCTACTTGGGTATGAATGGCTGGGTCGTCCCGTGCCATCAGGAAAGATTTAGGGGACTTCGAGGCTTGTGGAAATCCAGCCCGAGGTGCCGTCATGTCCCACTCTTATGGGGTGTGCAGCAGAGGGAGCGGCCAGTGTTCCCCATAGAACGAGCTTCGGATCCTTGTCTTACTAAGCATCCATCTGGGCGCCTTGGTGGGGTTTCGGTCGGCACGGATTCAATCCACGGCATGACCTGGTTACCACCTTCGTTGACGTCACTGGTGACGCGCTTGATCCGAGCCACAGTTTCCCTCTACCATCTTTCCGAGACGACGCCCCTCTAACAAACGGAACCTCGATCTCCGTGATTTTAGTTCATGGCAGATGGTGGCATCGGTGACGTCGGGTTCCAGCATACGGCTATGGCGCGGCTTGGGTGCTCGAAAAAAATTTTCGGGCACCCAAGCCGACGAGAGGCCCTGCTCGTGCCGTGCTCCCGTCTTTGTTCCTAACCGCAATAAAAGCTATCTGGTCCTGCCCGTTCAGGTGATCTTGGCCCAGCTTAGCCCATTGCCCTCTAAAGCGGGCAGCGAAACCCGGCTGTTTTTCAAATTGGGATCGGGTCTTTGCCAGAGGATGCCCCCAGTTAGAGCAGTGCCTTAGTGAGTCGCCTTGGCGACGGGCATTTGAGGGCGACCAAGCCCACGCATGGGCAACACCCCCAGTACCTTGCCTTGGGGGGAGACCACCGCGAGTACTGGAGTCGATGGTTTCAAATGTTGAAGCCGTTTCGTCCATTTGGGCGGCAGGTGGGCAATCGTGTAGGTGATGGAACTGCCTGTGTCAGAGCGGAGCTGGATGCTTCCGGGCTGAACGGCAGTGATCGTCGCCCGGAGCACATGCGGGGTTCCGGCTAAGATGTTGGCTTGGATTTGTGCTCCGACCCGGTGACCAAAAACGTCGACC
>JAKAAL010000428.1 GCA_021802375.1 Bacillota bacterium
GCGCCTATCAGGCTGGCGTGAGGAGGGTCCGCTGGCCAAGTCATTGTGGCGGCAGTTGGTGGACCAAGGTTTTAGGCGAGCGCAGGTGACGGATATTAGCCGCGACGGCATGTTGACGGGAGTGGATGAAAGCTTTTGGCGGGAGTGGGCGGTGCAACCCGGAGAGATTGGGGCGGGCGGAGGTATCTCTACGCGTGAGGACTTGCGCCTTTTACAGTCGCTGGGCATTCAGTCGGTGGTGGTGGGAAAGGCTTGGATTGAAGGGCGTATTGCACTGGCGGAGGTGAGATAGGGATGCTGAAGGCTCGCATCATTCCGTGTTTGGATGTGCGTCAAGGCCGCACGGTTAAAGGGGTACATTTCGAAAATATGGTGGATAGCGGCGACCCGGTCGATCAGGCCTTGTTTTACGCTCACGATGGCGCCGACGAAATTGTCTGGCTTGACATTACGGCGACACTGGAAGACCGCGCCTTGCACTTGCAGCAAATTGCCGAATTGCGGCGCCAATTGAAAATTCCGTTGACGGTGGGTGGGGGCATCCGCACCATAGCGGATGTCGAGCGGGTCTTAAACCAGGGAGCGGATAAGGTGTCGATTAATTCGGCAGCGGTGTACAATCCAGACTTAGTCGAACAGGTGGCCCGCCGCTGGGGGTCGCAATGCGTGGTGGTAGCTGTCGATGCCAAACGGGTGAACGGCCAGTTTGAGGTGTTTACGCATGGGGGCAAACGCCCTGCGGGCCGTACCCTTGGCCCCTGGTTGCGCGAAGCCGAAGAACGAGGTGCGGGAGAATTCTTGTTGACGAGTATCGACTCCGATGGGGTGCAGGCGGGATATGACGTCGTCATGATGAACTTTGCCCGCGGAAACACGGCGCGGCCCATTATTGCGTCCGGAGGTGCAGGATCCATCGATCACTTGGCCGACATGCTAGCACAGGGCCATACGGCGCTGCTGTTGGCCTCGTTGCTGCATCAAGGTCAAGTCACCGTTCACATGTTAAAGCGCCAACTGAAAGACAGGGGGTTTGCAATTCGTGTCAATGAGTAAGGCACAGCCGCTTTACCCGGTCGTTGTTCAAGACCGGGTAACCCGTCAGGTGATGATGCTGGCGTACGCCAATCAGGAAGCGCTGGACTTGACCCGGTCAACGCAGTTGGCTCACTTTTACAGCCGTTCGCGCCAGCGGTTGTGGAAAAAGGGAGAAACCTCGGGTAATACCATTCACGTTAACGAAATTTTGCAAGATTGCGATGGGGACGCGTATCTATATCTCGCCGACGTGACCAACCCCGTCTGTCATCGGGGGACCGCTAGTTGTTTCGCGGGTGGCGAACGCTGGTACCCTGACCCTCTGGCGGCTCTTGACGATATCGTGCGCACGCGTGTGGCCGAGAATCCTGCCGAGTTTTCTTACACCAAATCTCTTATGGAGCAAGGCCTTGACCGACTCGTGCAAAAAGTGGGGGAAGAGGCTGTCGAAGTAGTTATTGCCGCGCTACAGGGCGAAATGAGTCCATTAATAGGAGAAATTTCCGACCTCTTGTATCATCTGGCAGTGCTTACAGTGCGAATGAATGTGCCCTGGTCAAGGGTCTCTGAAGAACTAATCCGACGCCATCAGTCGGACCACCAGGAGGGGCGAACGCAGTCCCGTTGATCGTTGATCGCGGCATCAGGGGTGGCGAATGGGCGGTTACGGTGCCTTCTGGCCTCTGCTGTCGTTGCCATCGGGCCGAGTCGATTGGACTAAGCCCCCGCAATGGCGCTAGGACTTTTCTCGTCGTAGACGGCAGATCGGCTCCGCTGAAGAGAGCCGATCCGGGTGCATAAGCATAAGCGACAGCCTATTTAAAAACGGCCGATGACAAAAGGCCCATTAATCCGGCCACAATGCAACCGCCAACAACGCTGGCGACCAGAACCAAAATTGTATGCAAGACAACCACAAGACCATCTCCTGGTTAGAGATTTCCACTGTATTATAACCTTCGGGAGACGATCTCAGCGGGACGATTTATCCATAGAAATTGGATTAGTTTAGGGGGTGAGGAGCGGACGGGACAGCTTCCAGCCAAAATTTGGCGCGCAGGATTCGACCAGATAGCGGGCGATGGCGAAGGCTGAGGTCGCTGCTGGGGACGGAGCGTTTAAGACAAACATCACCGGTCCCAACGTCGCAAGACGAAAATCGTCAACGAGAGTCCCCGAAGCATCGACGAGTTGAGCGCGAATGCCCATCGGGCCCCAGTGCACATCCATTGGTGCTAATTCTGGTACATATTCGCGTACCTGACTAAGATACAACCGCTTGCAGTGGTCGCGCATCCATTCGTCAAGGCCCGCACGCCACTGTTGCCGTGCCATGCGCCAAAATCCCGGGAAAGAAATCGTATCCCAGAGGTCATGGCGACTGAGGGCTATTCGGCGATAAATGGTGCGTGAGGCAGCGAGAACTGCGTTGGGACCAATCCACAGGGCCCCATCTAGCCTGCGCGTAAAATGCACTCCCAAAAACGGGAGACGGGGATTAGGCACTGGATAGATCATCGAGCGAACCAAATCGCGGCGGTTCTCGGCGACCACTAGGTAGTCTCCACGAAAGGGGATCATGCGGGCGTTTAAAGCAAGTCTTGCTTGACGCGCAAGTCGGTCAGTACCGATTCCGGCTGCGACTATAGCGTGCGGAGCCGACAGTTCTTCGCCGTTGTCCAAGCGCATACGCACTAGCCCAGCGTCTACGACAACGTGGCGAACGCCATGACCTAGACAAAGGCAGTGCCCAGCCTTCTGAAGCCTTTCCGCCATCCGCCTGGCAACCGCAGAATAGTCCACGACGCCGGTCGTCGGCGAATAAATGGCCCGAATGCCTAGTACGCTGGGTTCAATCTCGCGCAACCGATCGCCAGGCCACAGGGCAATTTGTGGCACCCGATTAGCCACCCCATTTTGAAAAAGTTGCTCGAGTGCGTACAATTCTTCGACGCGTCGCGCAACGACTAGCTTACCCGATATTTTGTAGGCCAAGTGTTCTTGGTCGAGAAAATTTACTAATAGCGCACGTCCCAGCCGGGTCAGCCTGGCCTTGAGCGACTGAGGGCGATAATAGAGGCCGGAATGAATCACGCCGCTATTGTGCCCCGTTTGATGTGCGGCGACGCTCACTTCCCGGTCGACCACCAACAATCGGTCTTCAGGCCGCCTCGCCATTAACTCGTAGGCAACAGCTAATCCGACTATGCCCGCACCTACGATTATGGTATCCCATTGACTCATCAGTCTGTCTCATCTGTCGCAACGGATATCTTGCCTAGTCTTACAGTCCCAGCGTATCATTAACCGATGCTAAGTGTACGAGTTAAGCCGTCACTTGTCCATTCATTCTATCCCGGCCACAACGATGCCTCGCAATAGACATGTCGAGAGAAGCTTTTCCCGGTCGAATCGGGTGCGTAAAGATCGGGTGTCGTGCAGACGACTCGGGACGAGTCCTGTATCACACGGAGGACCACGCCAAAAATAACAAAAGGCTGGACCTGTTGGAAGTGGTCCAGCGATGAATGAGCAATCGATATCCTAATAGCTAATAGACCACGAAATTTGCCCTTGCGGGGTGCTCTGCGAAAATCCAAAGCCTATTCCGCCTTGCGAGTAACTGCCACTGCCAAACCCGAAGCCGCTGCCGCTGCCAAAGGGATTGCCTAAGCCCCCTCCAAATCCAAAACCGCCACTGCCGCCAAAGGGGTTGCCTAAGCCTCCTCCAAACCCGAAACCGCCGCCACCGAACGGATTACCGGAGCCTCCACCAAACCCGGGTTCAGGTCCGAATGGGCTGGTGCCGCTGCCAGGAACGGTAGGGCTAGGCAGGGTGGACCCGTAAACCGTATTGACCGTCACACTATCTTTGGATGCATCGCTGGTCGGCGCCGCGAGCAATTCTCCGTCTTGATTATACAGACCAATGGTTTGCAAGGAGTTCGCGTTCATTTTGGCGAGCGGCACGCCATTGGCTTCGATATTAGTCATGGTTGTCGAAGACACCGGCGCTAACGGTGCTACCCCTTGATTCGTTGTGGGAGCCTCGGTAATCCAGTCAGCTGATGTCTCTACGCCCTGGGCCTTCGCCGGCGTCAGTGTAATCACCCGATTAATCAACGGCTTGGTCTGCCCATTGACCTCTAACCACAACCGCCATTGATTTTTTACGCCAGTGGGCCCAATCTTGGCGGTCACAGTCGCTCCTGTTGCGACATTGGCCACTTGAACGGCCGAACTTGGCAAGTGTTCCCAAAAGACGGTCGTGCTCGCCTGTCCATTGGAGTTTGGGCTGGTAATGGTGCCAATCTGAATCAGCGAGTTGGAGTTCATACCACCTAATCCTACCCATTCCGCCACCACGCTGTTGGGGTTGGTCGCAGTGGTGGGAAAACTAGGGACTTTCCAGGAGGCCTGCACACTGGTTTCCGTGGTGCCTTCTTGTACGAGGCCAGCCCAATTCAACGACGTGGCGTTAACGGAAGAACTTAAACTGGTTGGCGCAAGAGTGCTCGTGGGATTAGCTCCTGCGTTGCCGTTGGAGTTGTTGAACCCACTTAACGGAAAAATTTTGCCCGGTGACCATTTCACAACGTGCACGATCGGCTTTGTCGGACCTTCGGCCACATGATAGGAGTGGAGCGCTCCTGGAATCCATTGGGCAGCTTCAAATGCGCCTACCCCAAGTGCGGCGACACCAATAATCCCCAATGTAGTTTTGATTGCACTCATGACCCTCACGTCCTTTGGCACCTTTTCTGCCTTTATTAAACCCCACAATTGTTACCAAAGGGTTACGGTTCGCAAAAAATTATCCATTGAAGACTCTTATGTCCACAAAAGCCGGGTTATGAGGGCAAATACTTCCTGGAGATTAGCGGCGGAAAAATCTGGAGCAATCATTGCCGGCGAGAGGGGATCGATATAGTCCGTTTCGGGAAGCCCGGTGGCGAGATGAATGGATCCGCGGTGAGAACGCGTTGCCACCAAGACGT
>JAKAAL010000429.1 GCA_021802375.1 Bacillota bacterium
TTTCCAATTGGCAGGATATTCTATCGAAACGATGTCAGGAATTACCTTAGCCCTACTTTTAGTGGCGAGTGCCATTGCCGTGCTCTTGGCAGGAAGACAAGCGGATCGCGCCCGGACGAGGGCTATCATTGCCGTGCAGGGTCTTTCGGTGATGATCCCTGGCTATCTTGTTCTGGCTACCACCCAGAGTCTTGGCGGCCTCATCCTCGGGCTGGTGTTGGTGGGTGTGGGTATGGGCACGGTGAACGTTCCTCTCTTGGCCCTAATCGGAGATTTCGTCGATCGGCAGCACCGAGGCAGCGCTGTCGGCGTGTTACAGCTCTTTGGCGACGTGGGTGGGGTTCTTGGCCCGTTGATTGGGACGCCTGTGGTGTTGGCTTTTGGTGGTCAGCTAACCTATCTCACCATGACTGGTGCGTTGATAATCGGTCTCGGCTTGGCTTTGATCTTGGTGCGGCTGGAGCGTTCGGGACCGAATCGGAGTCGAGCCTAGCGGGCTTCCTCTCCACTCGTTGCTCGCGTTCGAGTTCGGCGGCATCTGTGGCGACACTAAGTCCAGCCGTCTCCCCCATGGTTAAAAGAGATTGTTTCCAACCAGATGCCATGATGGACGGAGTTGCGCGTGGTTTACGACGAACGCCATGACGAAGATTGTGCTGGCTCATGCGATATTTCCCTCCCAATCTATCTCTTCTAAACGATGCTCGAGATTTTTTGGTTTCTGCCTAGACCCCTTGCCCGTGGTGCCGAATAGGATATCGCGACGGGCGTTGACCAAGGTGTGGAGGGATAGGCATGGAGCAGCGATTCGTTTCGATTGCGCAGAACACCTCCCGTCCTTGTCTCCTGGATGCGATGGGCCGACGTCTTTTTCTACGCGGAGTCAATGTGAACGCCCTGATCGAATACGCCTCCGACTACCAAGAATCCGTCCCCTTGGCTGAGGCCGACTTTATGGAAATGCGAGCTTTAGGCTTCAATTTAATCCGCCTGCCGATTAGTTGGAGTCGGCTGATGCCTGATCCGGGGGCTATTGATGGCCACTACCTGGCGCGCGTGGAACACGTACTTAGCCTGGCCGCTTCCTATGGCCTCTATGTTATTATCGACTTCCACCAGGACAATTATGCCCGCAATTTAGCCCCTACCCGGGAAAGCGATGGGGCACCCTTATGGGCCGTTCAGACGAATGGGCGATGGAACTGGAAAATGAGCGGGAACCCAGCGGTCGAGGCTGCATGGAGCCACTTTTGGAAGAACAGGGTAGTTGCTGGCAAGGGTTTACAGGATCATTACTTGGATGCCTTGACCGCCGTGGCCCAACGATTTTCCTTCAGTCCCGCCGTCTTGGCCTATGATTTGATGAACGAACCCGATCCCGGCTGGGCTCTACCGGGATATTTTGAAGCCCGCTATCTTTTTCCCTTTTACGCCCGGGCTATTGGGCGCGTGCGAGAGGTTGATACCAATCACCTCATCATGTTTGAGCCCTCTGTCATCCGGGACGCGACCAATGTGGCGATTCAATGCTCGCGCCCGTTTTCAGACGACACGAAGCTGGTCTATGGCCCTCATTGCTATACGGAGGTGGCCTCTCCGCCGTTTCATCCCGTGGGAAGCCGAAGAAATCCGTGCCTTTATGCATGTTACTGGACGGCGGCCAAAGAAGCACAAGGATTTGGCACGCCCTGGCTCTTTGGCGAATTCGGTGTGGACCCGACCCCAGCGGGAGATGGATGGATTCGCGACCAAATGCGCTTTCAACACCAATTTGGTGTGGGTGGAGCATTTTGGGTGTGGAAACAGCGCCCTGGATTTTACCATTGGGGAGTGGTCCATCCCGATGGCAGCCTGCGTCGATCGAGCCGCCGAGCGGAGATCTTGTCGCAACCGCGTGTTCTAGCCCTATCCGGCAGTGTCGACCGCGTTTCCTATGACGAGATGCGTCGCACCTTGAGCGTCAGCGGGCGTATGGCCCCGTCCGCGAGCGCGTCCGGGTTGCTTTACGCCTCAGGATTTGCCTATACGAAGCGGCCTGAGATAGCCATTGCGCAAGCGGACACTTGGCGGCCGGTTCGTCCATCGGAGATAGAGTCCTTGCGGTACGACACGCGGCCGAAGGCGGTGACGGGATGGAGAATGGCGCTCAACTTGTCGGGGATTGAAGCGACGTATCGCTTGATTATGCATCCTGCCTGAGCCACTGGCTTCGTCCATGAAGCCTTGCTTGAGCAAGACTAATGGACGTGCGCGCCTGCCAAGGCCAGCATCAACAGGATTCCAGTCAGCAGGCCGCCCAGGGTGGAAAAGAACTTTTGGCAACGCCATGCCTCGGGCATCGTGTGTCGGAAAACCACATATAGCATTACCCCCGAGGCCAGAGCCAGCATGAAAGCGTTGACACGGGGAGACATATGGCCCACCAACAGGGGGATGAGGCTTCCTAAAGGAATGACGGCACTAATGAGAACGGTGAGGGCCAAAATTTTTCGTCGAGGCATGCCGCCGGAGGCGAGAGGAGCGGCCACACTCATCCCTTGAGGAAGGTTGTGAAGCGCCATGGCGGTCGCGATGATCACGGCCAGGCGGGCCTGGATGGCGCTTCCAGCCCCAATGGCCATGCCTTCAGGCAAGTTATGGATGGCCAGAGCCACGGCGATGGCCTGGCCGGTAACGCGGAGCCGGGCTTGGTCCGATGGCGGATCCACTGGCTCAGCCGGGTGAACAGCACGAAGGTCGTCAATCCAGAACATAAGGGACAGACCAACGCTGGAGCCTAGGGCAAACCACCACCAGCTTCCTGCACGGACGCTGGTCGGCATAAGCTGAGTCATCACCACCGCTAGCATCACCCCGGAAGCCAAGGCCAGCATGAAAGCCAATGCCGCTTTGGACCAGGTGCGAAACGTTAGCACCAGGGCCGCGCCGAAAGGGGTGGCAAGCCCCGACAAGGCGCTTATGGCGGGCACGTTCCACATGGGCAGCCCTCCTTGGATGGACGGATGGATGTTTGGACTCGTCTCATCCTATGTTTTTGAGCTGGCCTTGATACCGCAGATCGGACTGGATCGGTTCACCCTGAATAGCTATGATGTTAGTGGGGGTGAAAACAATGCAGATGCGCACGTTAGGCAAGGCAGGGCTTGTGGTGTCGGCCTTAGGTCTTGGTTGCATGGGCATGTCCGACTTTTATAGTGGACGCAACGATCACGAATCGATCCAGACGATTCACCGAGCCATCGATTTAGGGGTGACGTTTTTGGATACAGCCGACATGTATGGCCCCTTTACCAATGAGGAGTTGGTAGGTCGAGCGCTGGTCGGTCGCCGTGAGCGGGTGATTTTAGCCACCAAATTCGGCAATCAACGGACCTCGGACGGAAAATTCCTTCGGGTGAATGGAACGCCTGCCTATGTGCGGGAGGCGGTCGAAGCCTCGTTAAAGCGGCTTAAGCTGGACGTGATTGATCTCTATTACCTGCATCGCGTCGATCCCACGGTACCCATCGAAGAAACCGTAGGAGCCATGGCGGAGTTGGTAAAAGAGGGAAAAGTACGCTACCTGGGATTATCGGAAGCAGCCCCAGAGACGATTCGCCGGGCGCACCGCACCCATCCGATATCCGCCCTACAGACGGAATACTCGTTGTGGAGCCGCGAACCCGAAGACGCTATCTTACCCACCGTGCGTGAGCTCGGTATCGGATTTGTGGCCTATAGCCCACTGGGCCGGGGATTTTTGACGGGGCGGTTTCAACGCCCAGAGGATCTGCCTGATGATGACTATCGCCGACACCACCCCCGCTTTCAGGGGGAGAACTTCGAAAAAAACCTGCAGGTTCTCGGCATCATCAAAGAGCTGGCTAAGGCTAAGCAGGTGACGCCGGCCCAGTTGGCGCTAGCTTGGGTGCTCGCCCAAGGCCGGGATATTGTGCCTATTCCCGGCACTAAACGTCGTACGTATCTCGAAGAAAACGTAGCGGCGCTTAACGTAAGGTGGACCGAGGAGGAACTTTCGCGTATCGCTCAAGCGCTGCCCCAGGGCGTGACTGCAGGCGAGCGTTACCCTGACATGAGCACCGTCAATCGGTAGGCGACCCACGTTGCACCACAAGCTTTTCAGCGGGCCTTGGGTTCTTGTGTGGATGTGGTTTTTGTGACCAGATTGATGGCCAGACGGACACGGTTTTCATAACAAGCCCCCTTGCCGAAGACGTCAACGGGTGGTTTATGCCTAGCGCTCCCAAGGCCGCAATGGCTGAACTTGCGGCGGAGCCGCTGGCGATCCTATTCAGTCGTATCGTTATCCCGGATCGTAGCGGTTCGTGGGCCCGCCGTCATCTGCAAAGGAATGTGGCAGCGTACTTCCCGTAGTTCCGTTCAGGAAAATGCTTTGACCCTAGACCAGCGTGGGTAAGATCCGCGGTCCGTGTCGATTAATCTACACTAGGGCATACTCGGTGGAGCTCTTCCAGCGAAAGCCCGGTTATCTCCACAACCGTCGAGAGAGGCGTCTTTGCAAGGAGTAACTTGTGGTCCACTTCCACGGCCTTGCGATAAAGGCCTTCTTCAACTTTAGCCGTGGCAATCGCAGGGGCGTAGTCGTGAAGAGCCATTTGTCGGGCTTCGTAGAGTAGACGGGTCTGATCGTCTTGGCTCAAAACCTCGAGGGTGGTCATCGCCTTTTCCATCACGGCATCTCCCTTCACAATGTCCGCCAGAGTCTCGGGGGTCTTCGCGGACAAAAACAACAGCCATCGGACCAGAGGGCCCTTTGGGGGCACGTTGGTCTCGCGCAGTTTGGGCAACTCCAAAAAATGCATCGCCAAATGATCCGTCAAGCGCAGCCCAGCTTGGCTCCTTATATGAAACACGTTGTGATAGCCAGGATGGTCGATCTTGACGAAGTTGAGCACGTTGATCACCACGACACGATGAAGCCTACCATCGGTGTCTCCCGCCTTTAATTGGCTTTGGTACCGTTTCGGCCAATAATAGAGGCTACGCTCTCGCATTTTCCATCACGGC
>JAKAAL010000430.1 GCA_021802375.1 Bacillota bacterium
AACTCTTAGCCCGTCGGGCCCAGATTGAGCGCGTCCAGCACCAGTTAGAAGAGACGCTAGCAAGCCTCGATGAGCCGTTGGCGGACGCCGATCGGCAACGGATTTTGGAGGGAATCCGATCGGTCCAAATGCCGTGAAGGTGTAAATGTCGTTGCGACCATCATTCCATGCATCACTCCCGGACTCTGCCGGGAGTTTCTCATCCTTAGAATTCATCAACGAAAGGACGGGATGGCCATGCGAACCTATCAGCCTTTACCGCAACCGCGCTACTATCGCGAGCGTGTGGGCGAATTTCTGATTGTGACGGGGCTCTGGCGCGAAGACGGGCGGATCACCCGCTATGACGGAGCGGCATCGTTATCGTTTGGGAAGGTGCCGCAAGTCATCGGCTGGGAGTTTTCGCGCGACTATTTGCGCGGCCGTTGCCGCCGGGTGGCGGCAGAGATGGTCCCGCCGGAATGGCACCGATCATTGGATCGCTACATCGACGAAAGGGGCGTGTGATATGCAAGTCGTCATTGCAAATCCGGGCGAAGCCCCGGTGATTACCGAGATTGCTGATGGCCTTGAGTCCAAGCAAGCCGTGGCCGGGGGATGGATCGAACTGTGGGCCGTGGATGGCGCGGCGCATTTCATTTGCAACGAAGAGGGGCGAATCAACGGGATGCCGTTTAACCGCTTGGTCACACTGCGCAATGGGAAGGTCTGGGATATCTACGGCCCGATTCTGATTATCGGTGGGGATGACGACGAAGGGACGTTCGAGTCGTTGCCTGATGAGGAAGCGGTCTACTGGCAACGCCAGTTGGCTTAATCCGGGTCTATCGCGGGGACGGGACCCTGAAGGCCGCTTTCCTTTTTCGCCCCGTCCGGCGTATACTCAGAGAAAGGAGTAGGGCATATTCATGAAAGAAGGTGCGGCGATGTCTGAGAATGATTCCGCGACGTCTTCAACCCTCCCCGGTGGCGACATTCCCGCCTCGTGGGGTTTTCATCTGCTCCAAGAGCTCCGCCGCCTCGAAGATCGGCTGGAGAATAAAATCGACGCGACGAACTCGCGCATTGACGCGTTAGAGACCAAGATGGACACGAAGCTGGACGCAACCCACACACGCATTGATGCGTTAGAGACCAAGATGGACACGAAGTTCGATGCCTTCCGGCGCGAGATGAATACCAAACTGGACGGTCTGCGCTATTGGAGTGGGGTCAGCATCATCACGGTCATTGCAGCGACCATTACCCTACCCTGATCGTACGGTGGTTCTCCCCCGTTCGCTTTCTATACACATACCTATCCGCTCTTTGAGTGGCGCGGCTTCTGGCCGCGCTAAGTTGGGCCTCATCTTGTTAAGATCTCCAGGAGGGATGGCCATGCGAACGTGGTTGCGTCAACGTGCGGAGCGCCGCCAGCTGATTGCCCGAGCGTGGGATGCCGGGTATGCCGCCGGCGTCGCGTGGCGGTACGCGGAAGACCAACCGGCGTCCCCGTCGCAACTCCAGGGGGACGCGCTCCATCGCTGGTGGCTCGGATTCGATCTGGGACATCGGGTGTCGCTGGACGGATCAACCCTCACCATTCACCGACAATTTCGTCCGGAGCATAGCGGGAGTCAGTCGTCATAAATGATGAGTTCGTGTCGATCACCGGCTCCCGGTTACATCCGGATTCATAGGGACGCTCAATTCTCATGGCCACCACCACGTGGTTGTCCGTGAGCACAGCGGGTCGCTGTGGGAACGTGTGTTGGCTTGCGTTGATTGAGCCCGTTGGGGAAATCTGGATCGGCTGCACAGTTTCGGCAATACTCTTGATTTATTTTGGAAGGCAAGTCATTCCGGCCGCCAGATCTACGGAATCCGCAACAAGGGCAATCCCAATAGTACAACGATGTGTCCTCCGGTTTGCTTTTGCGAGTATTTTACACCTAAACGTGATAAGGAGATATCCCCATGACAGATAACAATCTAACGATTGCCGAGGGCCTTGCGCTGATGGCCGAAGGATTGAACCACTTAGAAAGCGCTCTAGATGATGCGTCACGACGCCTTATTGCAGGCCGCATTCGCCGGGTGCTGCAGAGTCTCGCGGATATCGTGAACGAACCGGATGCGATAACTTGGTTTCACGACCCGCAATGGGTCTCCTTGTACGCCGACATGGGTTAGCACCAAAAGGAGGGTGGGCACCCATGGACATCGCGTGGGCGTTTCGATGTGACGCGTGTGGGTATCAGTGCCGGTTGCGACGAGCGATGGAAGACCCGACCACGTCGACCGGCGCCTGTCCGTGTTGCGGGGAGATGCAGTGGCACATCTACGCCAAAGATGATCAGGGACAGGTGCACGTGATTGCCTAAACCACGAGGGCGTCATCCGATTAGCGCACCCCGGTTTCACGCCCGTCTCCTGCGGGGTGGCGGGCTTTTTGCCTGGTACTTTTCTTACAAGGAGGGATTGTATGAGTCCCAGTCATCCGTTATTGCCCATTACCCAAAAAGGGCTGACGCGGCGCCAAACGGCCGATCTGTTAAACGGTCTGGCGGCCCTGGTGGAGAGTTACCCCGCTGACGGGATTGTGTTGACGGTTAACATAGAAGTCGCCGCCACGGGTTCGACGCCGAAGACACCGAAGAAGGCGGCTCGGAAGTCCTAACACCTTGTGTTGCACACCAAAACGGGAGGGATCCGGCGATGCATCAGCACCAACACACCCGCAGACACCATCGCTCCACCCAACGCCTCTGGCGCCGCCGTCGGTGGCGCACGCTCTCGGCGTGCTTTTGGGTCGAGCTCCGCCCGCAAGATGTCGATACCCATGCCCCAAAACGGTTATACGGCAAGAAAGAAAAATATCGCCGGCGCGTCGAAGAACGGCGGTTCCGCCAACGGGTCCGTCGGGCCCTTCACCATGACGAGCCGATGCCGCGTTACCGCCACGACTGGGCGGACTGATTTGGCCTTCCTTTGATTGATTCGAGTACCAACACCCCTGACCCCTTCACGGATTGGGGGTCTTTTTTGTTCTCCAGCGTCCCGCTGGCGACAGGTTAGCGGGTCTTGAACAGGCGACAAACGAAGGAGAGAAAATCGATGTTCGTTTTGATGGGAGTCGCGATTGTCTTGGTGATCGCCCACGAGGCGGCCCATGTCCTCACAACTCTTGCCTGTGGTGGCCGGTTTGAGGGTGTCGTGGTCAAACATATCGTCGCGGTGGGGGTCCGAATTCGGGTAGATGGGCTGAGCGCGCGTCAGGTGGCTTGGACGCTCTGGGCGGCGCCGGTGGCCGAGAGTCTGGTCTTACTGCTCGCGTTCGCGGGGTGGCCCGCTCTGTGGCTCTGGTGGGCGCTCTTAGGCAGTGCACAGTGGACGCTGAACCTCCTGCCGTGGCCGTGGTTTTCCAATGATGGCCGCAAGCTCTGGGTGTTGGCCCATCCAGGCCGGCAGGGGTTGGGCGAATCATCTCTCACCGAAAGGAGTGTACTCCATGCTCATTCCCATCTCTGATAACAAAAACTACTTGTTCTATGGGGACAATCTGGACGTCTTACGTCAGCGGATTCCCAGTGAATCCGTCGATCTGTGCTACATCGATCCCCCGTTCAACTCCAAACGGACCTACTTCCAAATCTACAACAACATCGGCCACGACGATGTGGCCCAGGCGCAAGCCTTCATGGACACCTGGCAATGGGGTCCGGAGGCGGATCGGGGTTTTGAGGAAATTCTCACCAATGCCGACGGCCGATTTTCCATGCAAACGGTCACTCTAATCCAAGGATATCGTGCCGTACTGGGAGCCGGGGGTCTTCTGGCGTATCTCGTGCACATGGCGCTTCGTATCACCGAAATTCATCGAGTGCTCAAGCCGGTTGGGAGTTTCTATTTGCATTGCGACCCCACGGCCAGCCACTATCTGAAGCTCATTTTAGATGCGGTGTTTGTGAGTCAGGGAGGACACTATACTAACGAGATCGCATGGTGTTATGGATCCGGCGGTGCCAGCCATCGCCACTTTTCCAAAAAGCACGATACTATCTTCTTCTACCACAAAAGCTCTACATGGACATTTAACGTTGACGCCGTTCGCGAACCGTATTCTTCTCCGCATAAATCTCGAACTCCTAAACAAGTAGGCAGTAAACAATATCAAAAAATGCATCCATTGGGTCGCATACCGTTTGATTGGTGGGAGATCCCCATTTTGACTAATAGTGCTAAAGAGCGTCTTGGCTATCCCACCCAAAAACCGGAATCCTTGCTCGAGCGTATCATTCAGGCCAGTAGCAATCCCGGCGATACGGTCCTGGATGCCTATTGCGGATGTGGAACGACGGTGGCCGTCTCGCAACGCTTGGGGCGCCGCTGGTTTGGGATCGACATCACCTACCAAGCGATCAGCCTCATTCTCAAACGGTTAGAAGACAGCACGCCGCCCGAACAACGCGCGGATCTTATGGATCACATTGTCACCCACGGGATTCCGAAGGATCTCGCGGCGGCCGAAGCACTCGCCCACGATCCCCACGACAAAACGCGCAAAGAGTTCGAAAAGTGGGCGATTCTCACGTATACCCGCAATCGCGCGCGGATTCACGAAAAGAAAGGCGCTGATCGCGGCATTGATGGCTGGGCCTCGTTCGTGACGGGTCCGCAGTCTGTTGCGAAGGTGCTCTTTCAAGCCAAGTCGGGCAAGGTCAACCGGGCGACGGTAGCCACCTTACGCGGTGATATGGCCCGTGAAGGCGCGGCTCTGGGCGTGCTGCTCACCCTGAAGCCACCCACCAAAGAAATGCTTAAAGAGGCAACGACAGCGGGCACGTATACCCACCCGCTCTATGACGCGCACTATCCGGTCATTGAGATCGTTCCCGTCCAGGATCTGCTCAGCGGATCCAAAGTCTTCACGATTCCTATGACACATGACGCCGTGAAGTCGGCGCAGGTAGCGAATGCAGGAACTGACCAACTGCGGTGGATGTAGATCATATCAACGTGCCCAAATTTTGTTTTTTGACAAATC
>JAKAAL010000431.1 GCA_021802375.1 Bacillota bacterium
GTCGAAAAATTCAACGGATCGCCCAGAAGACGGGAGAGGTCTGCACAATTAGCGGTTTAAGAGCCGCCAACGGGGCGCAGTAACCTCGTTGTGGTCGGTTTTGCCCGCATTCCGCGTCTTACGGAACAATATCTGGGATAATATCCCAAGCGCTGGCGAATAATTCTGGTCAGTCGGTGATCGACCCGGTTTCCCGGGGAGACAAAAGAGGGCCCACTCAGAGATTTATGGACACGCTCCTAGCGTACTTTGGCAGGCTCAGACATCGGACGCGTTAGTAGGGTATAATGAAATAAGATGCTCATCTCGTTTGGGAAGGGTCAAAAAGATCCGGGGTGAATCCATGAACCAAGGTCTCATTCTGCCGTTTTTGAAAAAGCATGCGCCATGGTACGGAGTCGCAGTAATTAGCGTAGGCATGGCCAAAGCGATTCAAGTACAGATCCCTAATGTTATTGGAAATTTTATTAACACGTTCCGCACCGGAATCACGGTCCCCGTTATCGAGACCTATGCAGTGAAGTTGGCTGCCATCGCGTTAGGATACGTGCTACTTTTTGGTTTAGGGCAATACACCGTTGGCAAGTATGCCCGCATTTTTGAAGGAGATTTGAGGAGCCGTCTCTTCTCACACTGGGAGACTTTGGAGTCCCATTACTTTGAACAACACACGGTGGGTGATCTTTTGTCCCATGTGTTAAATGACGTCCCAGCGGTACGTCAGGCCATGGCGGGGGGCGTAAGTCAAATCCTTCAGGCGGTCTTTCTCCTAATCGCGACCCTCTTTATGACCATTACCAAGGTCAATTTGGAACTGACCTTGGTAAGTCTGGTGCCATTGGTGTTGATTCCAGTCGTGGTGGTGCGTCTAGGGCCCAAGATAAAGAAACAATCACGACTAGTCCAAGAGTCTTTGTCCGAGATGTCGGACATGGCCGAAGAAAGTTTGCAAAGCATCCGTCTCATCAAGAGTACCGCCAATGAAGGCATCGAATTGAAGCGGTTTAGTGAGAGGACCGATCGAATTTACGATCGGTCGATGCAGCAAGTTCGTTTAAATACCATGTTCCAAGCCCTGATTCCGTTACTTACCGGAATAAGTTTTGCCATTGCCCTCGTCTTCGGGGGTTACCTCACCCTAAACCATACCATCACGCTGGGCGCCTTTGTGGCGTTTACGGTGTATCTAAGTATGTTGGTCAGGCCCCTCATGCAGTTTGGCAATGTCATTAATATCTTTCAAAATTCTTCGGCTTCGTTGGCTCGGATTCAGACCTTGCTAGAGGCGGTGCCGAGCATCTCCGATCCAGACGATCCGGCACCAGTTCCCGACCGGGCTCGGATTCGGTTGCGCAATCTCTCTTTTAGCTACCCCGGAGCGTCGGCACCCGTGCTTCACAATATCACCCTGACCATCGAACCCGGCACCACTTTAGGGGTGGTGGGGCGGACCGGGTCCGGGAAGTCAACGCTGTGCGGAATTTTACTCCGCGAAATCGATCCGCCCCCCGGCACCGTCTTTATTGGAGATACGGACATTCGAGACTTACACCGCCAAGAGCTTCGCGAACACATCAGCTATGTACCACAAGACGGGTTTTTGTTTTCCACCAGCATCGGCAATAACATTGCGTTTCCCATGGACCCTGCCGACGCTGGCTTGGACACTATAGCCAGCGCGGCGTCGAAGGCGCACATTTTGGCGACCATCCAAACGATGCCGAAAGAATTCGCCACAGTGGTAGGCGAGCGAGGCATCAACTTATCTGGAGGCCAACGCCAACGGGTGGCCATCGCACGTGCCCTTATCAAGAGCCACGCCAACCTTATTATTTTTGACGATAGTTTAAGCGCGGTAGACACCCTAACCGAAAGTGCGATCCTAGACACTCTGGCGGAACTACGTAGACAGGGGCGGACCATGATTCTAGTCAGCCATCGCCTGTCTTCGCTGCGTCATGCTGACCGGATTGCCGTACTCGAGCACGGGTCTGTGGTCGAGTATGGAACCCCATCTGAACTCCTCAAACAACCTGGTCTTTACGCGAGTCTTTATGCGATTCAGTCCGAAGGGGGCGCCAGTATTGGTTAAAGTCACTCAGCCAGCCGACCCTGGCCAGCGTAAGACCCTCCGAGAACTGTTGGTCTATGCGAAACCTTATCGTCGTCTCTTTGTCGGCGTGATTGGTCTGGTGATTATCTATAACCTGACCCAGGTGAGCCAGCCCTTCTTGGTCAAAATTGCCATTGACCGCTACCTCTTGGTGCACCATCCCGTATTAGGCCCGGTAATCGAGATCGGGGTAGCCTATCTCGGCATCACTCTCATCGGCCTAGTGGCCAACTTGGTTCAAACCCGCCTCATTGCCGCGGCGGGCCAACAGATTGTCCGGCAAATCCGAATAGATTTGTTTCGTCATATCGAATCTCTATCCATGCAATACTTTGAACGTCACGATTCCGGCCGGTTACTCACCAATGTGTCGAGCGATACCACCCGAATTAGCCAATTCTTTACCCAGTTCTTACTCAGTGTGATTCGGGATGGCCTTACCATTCTGTTGGTACTAGGCGCCATGCTGGCCCTAAACTGGAAACTCGGCTTGTTGTCGGCACTGGTAATCCCCCCCATTGTGTTGATATCGGTGAGTTTCCGACCACGCTTGCGTCAAAGCTATAACATTACCCGCTCTCGTCTCTCTCGACTCATTGGCTTTGTGGCGGAAAACTTGACCGGAATGCGAATTACTCAGGTGTTTCACCAGGAACAAAAACAATTTAAAGCCTTCTCTGATCTAAACCAGGGATATCAAGAGGCCAGCGTCACCGAATATCGATGGGATGTCCTATTTAACCGGAGCTTTGACCTACTGGGTAACTTGGCTGTCGCGTTTATTGCCTGGCTTGGTGGCTTAGCCGTGCTACATCACGGAATCCAGCTCGGGGTGCTTTATGCCTTTATCAGCTACATTCAGCAATTCTTTGCGCCTATCAACTCCTTGACCCAAAACTGGAATACATTGCAATCCTCGATGATTTCGGCCGAACGAGTTGGAGCCGTGTTAGGTACCCAATCAACCCTAAAGAACCCCGAGACACCCGTCAGCCTGCAGTCAGAAATTCGCGGTGCCGTAGACTTTCATCAGGTAGGTTTTTCCTACGATCAGACGCCGATCCTTCAAGACATTAGTCTGTCCATCCGCCCGGGAGCATTTATTGGCATTGTTGGGGAAACCGGGGCCGGCAAGAGTACCCTCATTAGCCTTCTGTCGCGTTTTTACGATGTCAACCACGGTTCCATTGAGATTGATGGCATCGACATTCGAGATTTTCGCCAGGAAGATCTGCACCGCATAGTAGCGGTGGTCCAGCAGGAAGTTAACCTGTATTCAGGCAGTATCGCCGATAATATCCGACTCTTTCGACCAGAAATCACTCGGGACCAGATTGTGGATGCAGCGAGAACCACCGGTGCGGACGATTTTATTCAACAACTCCCCCATGGCTACGACACCTGGCTTACCCCGAGAGGCGCGAATCTCTCGACGGGCCAACGTCAACTGCTGGCCTTTGCACGCACCGTTATTCTCGATCCCCGTGTCTTGGTGTTAGACGAAGCTACTGCCAATCTCGACGCCGTAAGCGAAATTGCTGTACAAAAAGGTTTGATGCAAGTAGCCAAGCACCGCACCACCATCGTCATTGCGCACCGCCTGTCGACGATTCGGGCCGCCGACACGATTTATGTGTTGGATTCTGGCCGCATTGTGGAGGTAGGTTCCCACCCTAAGCTAATGGCGTTAGGCGGAACCTATTACACCATGGTAAAGAATTCGGCCCTTGATGCCCAACAACTGGCATAAGGTTCAAAAGGGCCTAATCGTCGCCCCGAAAAAGTTCGGCCAGGAGCCGTCGGGGATCGTCCAAAAGTGTCTTAGTCACTTGCTAGGCGTCTCTTAATAGGCTACCCTTTGGAGCGGTGTGGTGATCGAAATCGAGAATGGCAGCATTAGGATAACCTAAGAGAATCGCCGAATGTGTCGCAATTATTGTCGCCGACAAAGAATGTAATCGGGTGGTCTAGACCCAGCCGATGCAAACCTTCCAATGCACCCCCTTGGCTGAGCTTGTGTCTCTAGCCAGCCAGTATAGGCCAACCTCGGCACGAATACTGCGGCGTAGTTTGACTTAAAAGACCACCCTACGCCCTATGACACCTCATGGCCCTCTAGCTCAGCTTGGAGTTTTGCTCGCGCTAGTTTCCCCGTGGGGCCGATGGGCAACGAGCTCACCACGACTACCCTGGCTGGAACTTTATAGGAAGCCAACATGCGGCCGACATGTTGGGTCACAATCGACGTCAAGTCATCCCTTAAATTCTCCGGTGCCACCACAAAAAGGACGACCTCTTCCCCAAGAATCGGATGGGGAGCCCCGACTGCAGCACATTCCTCTACCTCAGGTAGCTGGAGTACCACTTCTTCGATTTCGCGGGGAAACACTTTTTCCCCACCCCGATTAATGACTTCCCGGCTCCGGCCTTTCAAATATAGAAACCCGCGGTCATCTAGGTACCCCATGTCGCCTGTTGTGTACCATCCTTGGTGCATCTTTTCTAGCGCCCAGTGATTGGGACCCCAAGCTGGATTAATGACGGGCTCCCCTTGAATTTCGATGGCGCCAACACGGTCAGTTCCTAAATCTTGCCCCGATTCTCCCACGACACGAAGCTTCAGCCCGCGGGCTTGACCCGCCGAGCCGATGGGGCTCGCTTCGGGCGGCATCGGATTGGCCGTAACTTGGCTGGCTGCTTCCGATAGACCGTAGGTCTCTGTAATCAGGAGACCCCAGCGTTCCATCCAACGCTCTTTAGTAACCAACGGCAGAGCCATCGACGCGGATCGCACCAGACGAATCGATTGAGACAAGTTGCCCACAGGTCCGGCTGGATCGCGTGCTATCAGCGACAGGATGGAAGGGACGGCATTAATCCAAGAAATCTCACGGTCGACGTGC
>JAKAAL010000432.1 GCA_021802375.1 Bacillota bacterium
CCCGCAGGACGGGCACACCGTCTACCATCTCGTTCGCTGTCAAAAATATTTCTGTACGAATCCCGGCTGTGCGCATCGCGAATTTGTCGAACGGTTGACGGGATTCGTCGAAGCGGACGCGCGCAAGACTCTCCGATTTAAGCAAGTCTGCATCGCCCGCGCCCTGGATAGCGGGTGTAAACCCGCGGAAGATGCCCTCAAACGCGAAGGGGCCCAGGTCAGCAATGATTCCATCGCCCGCTATCTGAAAGGGGCGGCGGCCGATCAAATTCACTCCAATCTCACGCGCAACGACGTGCACGTGTTGGCCGTGGATGACATCTATCTGCACAAGGGGGACAAGTCGACCGGCTGCACCGTCTTTTTAGATGAAGAAACGCATCGGGTCTTGATTATCGTGCGGGGCACGACCAAGGCGGCCGTCCTCGACGTGCTGAAATCCTTTCCCGCCGCGACGTTCTTTAGTCGGGACCGGGCCAGTGCCTATTCGGCGGCGGCGGCAGCCTGCGGGAAAACCCAGATCGCGGATCGATTCCATTTGATCGAAAATGCCCATCACGCCGTGCAAGACGCCCTGGCGACGCTGCTCCCCGCCAAGATTTTTCTTCGAGACGGGGACGGCTGGGTGCCTGCCGACCCGGACACGGGTCGGGTCTCGGATCGGCCGGTCTTCACGGTGCCCGAGGCCCAGGTCGACGAACGGATTCAACGCGCCCAACTGACCCCCCGGCAAGCGCAAAAACACCGCCATACCTTGCAATTGCTGGAATTGGCCGATCGCGGAGGTCCAATCCTTGCGTCGAAGAGTTCACGTACCGGTTCAACCGCCGGTACTTGGGGACGCGGATCGCGGACCGATTGGTGCTGGCGTGTCTCACCTGCCAGCCCCACCCCTACGGCACATAGCACCCGAAAATGTATGCCATGTCATCGTCGATGACATGGCATACAAATAGTGGGTAAAGTCCGCGGCCAGATACTCGAGGTTCCTCGGCGTAATAGGTTGTTGCCATTCGGCCGTTTGACGCCATTTCGGCAGCAAGCTACGTGGATCATCGGGTTCAAGAGGACCCCGTTTAGTTTACTTTTGGTAAGATCGGTGGAAGCCTTCCCTGAAACCCGGGAACGCAGGAACTGCAAATGGCATATTATGGATTGCCACGCTATCGATGCTAGACCTATTGAAAAACTCCCGTCGTTTTATCAGGATTAGGGGGGAATCCCGCCATAGCATTCGGCCTATCTTTAGTAAGCCCTGTGGAGATGCTCCTCTGTTCCCTGACTTATCTTGGTATGTATGTATGAATTGCAATGCGTAAATGTACCACACCACAATCTTTCATGGGAGAAGCTACCACCTCGCGGCACGAGAAACTGAAGGAGGAATAATCCAACGTGCATTTGCATGATGAGATGTTTACCCGGGAAGAAAAATCGCATGACTTCATCCTCTGAACGAATCATCGGATGAAGTCATCCGGTACCAGACACCCCCCGGCAGGACTTAAGCGCCATGCGGCGAAGATTTAGATTATCGGTCGAAGTCCACCAGGGGAGAAAGGAACATACCTCCATGCATTTTACTATCTTCAATTTAGAGAGGTACTCTATTTGAACGGACGGGTGATCGAATCCAACAACCCGTTCCGAACGGATGAAATATTCCAGCATTGGCGAAATCTCTCGAATTCCCTAGTGCTGGCCCCTGAAATCACCGTCTCTCACGATGGCGGATCCATGTCATGAAGAATCGAACCGCTCGCGTCGGAAATGACCTGTTTAAAAACACCGCGGTCAGTGCCATCGCTACGGGAATCCAAGGTCTTGCCAACCTCGTCGCGGTCGTCTATCTCGCTAGGATTTTTGGCCCAAGCGCCTATGGGGTGTTTAGTTATACGTGGGCGGTCATCGGTATCGTCGGAGTCTTCACGTATCTGGGCGTTCCAACACTGTTGAATCGGAAGGTTAGTCTTGCCGAAGATTCCGCATTACCTCACTTGGTGGGCCTTGGGTTGTCGATCACGAGCCTCATTAGCATCAGCATCGGTGTGCTGTACCTGGTTGCTGTTCAGGTAATTCCCGGGCTTTCTACGTATCGGCTACTGTTTGATATTTGGACCCTTGCTCTTCTACCGGCGGGGGTTACTCCACGGTGGATTTTCAGTGGGCTTTCTCGTTTGTGGATGTCGAGTGTCGTCGATCTGGCCGCTACCATGTTGCGGCTAGTTTGTATTTTGTGCTTCGTCCACTCGCCAAAGCAAATCCCATGGGCGATTGCAATCACTGTGGGGACCCAATTTGTTGCCATGCTAGCCGACTTAGCATGGATACGAAGGATAATGCCTTGGCGATTTCAATGGATTTCGTGGCATGTCGGAAAAGACACCATTCGTCAAGGATTGCCATTAGCTATTACGGGTTTTGTCGGTATTCTTTATTCCGGCGTGGACACGTGGCTGCTTGAAGGATTTCGGGGTGCGACCGAAGTCGGATATTATGCAGCCGCGTATCGTCCCGTAGCGTTTTTGGCCACTTTTTCCTTAGTCTATTTTAACTTGGCATTCCCTATTCTCAGTCGACTGATAGCCAGCGCTCCCAAGGATGTGGCGCAGTTCTTGCAGCGAGCCACGTTGGCGATTGTGGCCATCGTGCTTCCGATTGGTCTCGGTTCCGATGTGATAGCAAGACCCCTCATGATTGCTGCCTTTGGTCCCCGTTATGCAGCCAGCGGGCCCGTCCTCATGATTATTATTTGGTCATGGGCCATAGGGCTCCTGCGCGATACCTTTTCTACCGCCTTGATCGCCAGCCATCGCGAAAAACAATATGCCAAATTTGTAGGTTTGGGGGGAGCGCTCAACCTCGTCGCGATGTTGTTTCTTGTCCGCTTCGATGGAGTCGGCCTGGCTAGTGCCTTAGTGCTTACCCAACTCGTTTTGTTCGCCTTCTGTCTGCGGAGTGTTCAACGTTCACTACGCCCACCCGTCGCGTGGCGACCAATCTCTCGTTCGCTGGCTAAATTGCTGATTAGTAGTGTCGGAATGGCCCTGGCAGTCATGGCTATCCAGCACTGGGTGTCCGTATGGATCGCGATAGGAGCTGGAATCGTCATCTACGGAGGGCTCGTATTGATCACCCAGGCATTACCCATAACGGACTTGCTTGCCACCTTTCGCCCCACGACACCGTCGACCCAAGCTCCCCTCGATTGAATGTGGTGAAACAATCCGCGGCCGGACAAAAGATCGTCAGATGAATGTGTCTCGGCGATCGGCCTTAGGAGTGGTATGTTGGGTTTGTACTACTGTAACGGGCGTACTGTGAGGGTGCGAAATTCCATCGGCCTGCATCGGGCCGCTAGGACCTAACTGAGCGGAAGACAAGTGGCCTATGAATGAGTCCAAGATCCGTCGAGCAAGGGAAAGGGGAAGAGATGCAAAAGCCACCAAACATTTTGTTCCTAATGTGCGATCAGCTTCGGGCAGATGCCATTGGCGCATTAGGTAATTCTAGCATTCGAACGCCTAACATGGATCGTCTCGCGGAGCGCGGGGTAGTTTTCGATCGAGCATATTCCCCGTGTCCCGTGTGTGTTCCGGCTAGATATACCGTCCGAACGGGCCGCGAGCCATATCATACGGGTTACTATGATAATGGCAAGCCTCGGTTGGCAGTCGGCCAAGCAGCTCAGGTGGAAGCTCGATGTGGTCCCTACTTGGCTAGGACTCTCGGTGGACGAGGATATCGCACCTTTGGGATTGGGAAGTTTCATAGTCATCCCTGGGATGAAGATTTAGGTTTCGAGACCCATCTACATAGCGAAGAGCTCTATGACAGCATCCGTCAGCGGCGGGGGGACGCGTATGCCCGGTTCATCGAGGACCACCACCCGGCGTTTCGTCATATCGAGCAATTGCACGGCGAGCGAACGGACATGTATTATATGCCGCAGATGAGCCCCCTGCCAGCGGAACTGACCGTTGAGGCCTGGGCGGCAGATCGGGCCATAGAAGCGATTAACTCGGCCGATTCCCGCCCTTATTTTGGCATGGTTTCGTTCATCGGCCCACACCCTCCGTTTGCCCCTCCCATTCCGTTTAACCGTATGTATAATCCGGACAACATGCCTAGTCCCATCAAAGGGGACCCTTCGGTGGATTTCATGGACGAGCAGATCCCCTGGATGAACTACCTGATTTGGGCCGAAGAGATTAATGATCCGTGGGCAAGGATCCTTAAGGCTCGATATTACGGCGAGATTAGTTACATCGACCAGTGCATCGGACGCATCTTAGATAGTGTCGAGGCGCGCCCGGACGCCGACGACACCTTGATCTGCCTGTTTAGTGACCATGGAGACCATCTAGGCGATCACGGCGCCTGGCAAAAGGAGAGTTTCTTCGAGGCTTCAGCCCGCATTCCTTTTTGCGTATCCTGGCCGAACGCGATTTCTCAGCGCGGGGTCCGCTCCGAGTTGGTCTCGCTGAGTGATTTATTCGGGATAGCGACGACCGCTACCGGATCCCAAGAATTACGTGATGGGACCGATGTCTTGGGATCGCTATGGGGAGAAGCCTCTCCCCGCACTCATCTTTTTGGCCTCTATGGGGAGCCTGGTACGCGTCGCTTTAAAATCATGGTACGCGATGCCGAGTGGAAATACATTTTCATGGCCAATGGCCATCGCGAACAGCTCTTTCATCTCCCAAGCGATCCCAATGAGGTGGTACAACTAGCGGAACCACATCAAGAAATGACCGAGACGATGAGAGGTCTCGCTCTGGCTCATGTCCAGGCCATCCCGGAATTAGCAGCTGCCCTCGATGGGCCGAGGCTCAAGCACTTCCCCTTTCAACCCTATGATCGAACGCGGATCCACCAATTCGATGGTTCGCATGGGGTTTCGGATTATTTGATCCCGTGATCCTCCGGCGAAAAGTGGAGTGAAGGGTGTCGGAGTGGTTTGCTCTCTTTCGATTATTGATGCGAAGCAGCCCATGCCTACTAATGCAT
>JAKAAL010000433.1 GCA_021802375.1 Bacillota bacterium
GGGCCACTACGTACTAAATCGTACGGGCCCTACGATCCAATCCTCTATACAGAGGCTACTGGACAAAGAGCTTCGTGTAAGCCAAACGGAATGCCTTAGACGCGATATTGCGTTGCCCGCCATGCCCACAAACAACCAACCGGCAACGTGCCCCGTCGCGGATCATGGTCAGTCCTGATCGAGCAAAAGTCACGGCGAGGCCACCCACCGCCGATCCAATCAGGCCAGCGCCTGTTGGGAACTGTGGAACAATGTGAAACGGTCGCGGGGCTAAGTAGCCGAAACCCCTCCGAGTTACCCTCGAAGGCGATTCGCCTCCATGGAGCGCTCGAGAACAAGGCGCCTTGGAAACGGGATGTGAACTGGCGAGAGGACCATTCCCGCATTCGGACCGGAGCGGCCGCGCATGTCTTAGCTCGCAATGCGGTATTCAGTTGGCTCGATCTCAAGAAGAAACACTTTAACTTGGCCAAAGACCTGCCTCCCCGCCCTTAAGGACGGGGAGGCAGGTCTTCAGGTGAAAAGAGAGGGCCGAATCTCCGGCCCTCTCTTGAAAAACGGATGTCGGATGGTTGGTGCGAATTAGAGTCGGACTACATTGGCGGCTTGCGGGCCGCGGTCTCCCTCAACCACATCAAATTCGACACGCTCGCCCTCGTTGAGCGTTCGGAAACCTTCGCCATTAATGGCGCTGTAGTGCACAAAGACATCACCGCCGTCTTCCCGCTCCAAGAAGCCGTAACCCTTTTCCGCACTAAACCACTTGACTCTTCCGGTCATGCTCAAATATATCCCCCTTCGTAAATCATCCCAACTTCTGGGACTACCTTGGTAAATATAGCACCAGCCGTCTAAAAAGTCAAACAGAATCTGAACTTTTCTTGCGCACCAGACACGTTCTCATCTGTGGATAATGGGGATAAGTCTGTTGATAAGAGGAAAATCAAGCATTTTGGATGGGGATAGCCCATCCCAATCGAGAATCTCCGTCTCCCAACCATGACGCGGCAGAGGTTGGATAGCAAGCCCATCTTCTTGGCTCACCAAGAAAACTTGAAGACCGCTGGCTCATTTCCGACCAGCGGTCTTCAGCTAATTCCTCATCTTCAAGAACGGGCGGCCAAGGCCTTAAGCCTATCAACCTTATCCGTGTGTTCCCACGGCAGGTCCACATCGGTTCGCCCAAAATGGCCGTAGGCTGCCGTTTGTTGGTAGATCGGGCGGGCAAGGTTCAAGGCACGGATAATCGCCAGGGGCCGAAGATCGAAGACCTCCTCCACAACCTTGGCGAGCCGTTGATCGGAAAGCTTTCCCGTTCCATGCGTGTCGACCATGATCGACAAGGGACGCGCCACGCCAATGGCATAGGCAATTTGAATTTCGGCGCGGTCGGCAAGCCCTGCCGCCACCAAGTTCTTGGCGACCCAACGAGCAGCATAGGAAGCCGATCGATCCACTTTGGTCGGGTCTTTGCCGGAAAAGGCGCCTCCTCCGTGACGGGCATAGCCTCCATAGGTATCCACGATAATTTTTCGGCCAGTGAGTCCGGAGTCCCCCTGGGGGCCGCCAATCACAAATCGACCGGTAGGATTGACCAGGATCCGGACTTTAGGATGCCACCAGGCTCCCAAAGTGGGTTTGATAATGGTCTCCACCAGACTTTGGGAAAGCTCCGTCAAGCCCGTTTCGGGGCGATGTTGCGTTGAAATCAGCACGGTCTCCACGGCTACCGGCCGATCGCCTTGATAGCGCACGGTGACCTGAGTCTTGCCGTCCGGCCACAAAAACGGAAGCGCTCCGCTCAACCGAGACTGGTCCAATGCCCGAGCCAAGCTGTGCGCTAAACTTATGGGAAGTGGCATCAATTCATCGGTCTCGTTGCAGGCGAAACCAAACACCATTCCTTGGTCTCCCGCGCCGATGCGATCGAACTCCTCGTCTTCCCCCGTTCGAGTTTCCAGGGCCTGGTCGACTCCTTGGGCAATGTCCTGCGATTGCTCATCGATCGACGTAATCACGGCCACGGTGTCGGCATCGAATCCCATCTTCGCTCGGGTGTATCCGACCCCACGGATGGTTTCCCTTACCGTACGGGCAATATCCACGTAACAACCCGTGGTGATCTCGCCAACCACGAGAGCAAGGCCCGTGGTCACGACCGTTTCCGCAGCCACGCGCGCCGAGCTGTCCTGACTCAAAATACTGTCCAAGATCGCATCCGAAATCTGATCCGCCACTTTATCCGGATGACCGCGCGTCACCGACTCCGACGTAAACAAAAAGTCCTGTCCCAATTGGGTCACCCCGATCAACAAAAATCGCTTCCCGACGCACTTTCGGGCGCGTTAGTCATCTTGGCCTCCGCATCTTGCCGCCGTACCCCCTACGTCGACAAATACCGTGCCGAGTATACAAAGAAGCCGCCCCATCTGTCAACGCGAAGACCCCGGCCCATGATTACAGCGAGCGTGCCGTCAACGGATTAAGATAGCGGTAGCTGATATCGATAAGAAGGTTTAGCACCAAGACCATGAGGGCCAATAGGAAAAAGGCCAGCTCGGTATGGCTTTGTCCAAATGGGCTGCCCACCCCGCCGGAAAGGCCGCCGCCTAAAATCGTGGTCAATCCGGGAATTTGAAAGACGATCTCAATCACTAGCATGTTATTAATCAGCATGGCTGCCTGTGGACCGAAGAAGGTGACCGTGGCCACCAGAGACGGCCTCAGCGCATGACGAAGCAAGACCGCCCATTCGGGCACACCGCGAGCGCGAGCATGCACAATATAATGCTGTTGCAAAACCTCGGTCATGCCCGCCTGCATGAATTTGGCCATGTAGCCCACATTCCCAGCAGCCAACGCGACCGTGGGCAGCACCACACTCGCGGGAGAGTTCCAACCGCCTAAAGGAAACCATCGCCAAAGGGTGGCAAAAAAGAATACCAGGCCCACGGACATGACGTAGGGAGGTACCCCCTGCGCCGTCAAGGTACCCAGGGTACCGACGTGACGGAGCCAATGGCGGTTATGGATGGCAGCATAGGTCCCTAGAGGCAGGGCGACCAGTCCTGCTAAGAAAATTGAGCCAAAAATCAAGATCAGCGAACTGCTGACGGCGGTAACAAACACGCCACCGGGATAGTTAAAATCTAATGGAATGTCGCGCTCTTGTTGACCGATGTAGCGAGCTAATACCAAAAGTCCGTGGGGGGGGATGACCTCGCCCGGATGGTAAGGCCCGCTAAATTGACCATAAAAGCTGATCGCCGCGGCCACGGCCACGACTGCGGCGAGCACCAGCGCCATGCCCACTAAGCGGTATCCAAGGAATACGTACCACTTCACCGGTAAATCCTCCTCCCTTTTTGCGGTTGCGGCCAACACCGAACCCGGTCAGCCCGCCGCATGAATCGCATGGCACGCCGCATGGTGGTGCTCGCCAACCTGAACTAACTGAGGCGGCACCGTTCGACATATGTCCATGGTCAAGGGACAGCGTGTGTGAAATGGGCATCCCTTGGGTCTATCGATCACCGAAGGAATATCGCCCGGAAGAATCGTCAACGGTTTCCTGGCCGCCTTCGACTCGGGCACGTCTAAAATGGAGTCAAACAAGGCCTTCGTATAGGGATGACCGGGTTTTTCTAAAAGGCTCTTGGTCGGCGCCCATTCGACCAATTCGCCTAGATACATCACCCCAATGACCTGACTCAAGTAACTCACCGCAGAAAGATTGTGGGAGATAAAGAGATAGGCCAGATGCTCGGTTAAGCGCAGATCTTCCAGCAAGCTTAAGACTTGCGCTTGCACCGAAAGGTCCAAGGCCGACAAAATTTCATCACATACTAAGAGTTTTGGCCCGAGCGCTAACGCTCGGGCAATCATCACCCGCTGCAACTGGCCTCCTGAAAGCTCATCCGGCATGGCCGGGCCATGCGCCGCGGTCAGGCCCACGCGCTCTAAAAGGCCGCCAATGCGCCTAAGCCGTTCGCTTGGTGTTCCTTGGTTGTGAATCACAAGCGGTTCCATGATATTGGAAGCCACACTGACCCGACCATTCAAGGCGGACTGGGCGTCTTGGAACACAATCTGAAGGGATTTGCGCATCTCGCGCAGCTTGGCCGGCGACGCAGTGACAAGATCGACGCCCGACGCCCTCACCGAACCGGCATCAGGCTTCATTAAACCGATGGCCAATCGCCCTAGCGTAGATTTTCCCGACCCGCTCTCACCGACCAATCCGAATGTCTCGCCTTCGGCAATCGTCATCGACACGGCGCGGACGGCGTCAATACGGGCCTTGCCTAAGGCAAAGCTCTTCGAAATTTGCTGGATTTGCAGAAACGGTCTATCCGACATTAGCGCACTCCTGATCGACAAGATGGCAGGCCGCTTCATGCTCTGCACCCAGTCGAACAAGCTTGGGCCGCTCCGTTTGACAACGCTCGAATGCATGCGGACAGCGCGCTGCGAAAGGGCATCCGACGGGAACTTGATGAAAAATTGCGGCGGAACCCTGAATCTGCTGCAAGGTGCCGGACGAGCCGGTGATCGGGATCATCGAACCCTTCAATCCTTGGGTGTAAGGATGAACCGAACGTTGAATAAACGCGTCGATCTCGGCGTTTTCCATGACTTGACCCCCGTACATCACGACGACCCGGTCGCACACGTTGGTCGCCACCCCCAGATCATGGGTAACCATAATAACGGTCATCTGGCGTTTGCGACATGCCGCTTGAAGGACAGACAGCACTTGAACCTGCACGGTGGTATCTAACGCGGTGGTTGGTTCATCGGCGATCAGCAGTTCTGGTTCTGCGGCCAAGGCAACCGCGATCATGACGCGCTGGCGCATACCCCCAGAAAGTTCAAAGGGATAGCGCTCGAACTGGCGCTCGGGATCCGAGAGCCCAAGCTCCGCAAGAAGGCTCAATGCCCGGCGGCGCGCCTCGGGCTTGTTACATAAGGCATGCGCGAGCATGGGTTCCATGACTTGGGCGTCGAT